>NZ_LN869529.1:0-130404 GCF_001244995.1 Intestinimonas massiliensis (ex Afouda et al. 2020) | reverse complement strand
GGCGGGATCTTCACTGGCGTCTGGACCCGCGAGGCTGTGAAGCCCGCCGAGTACGGCGTCACCTACAGGTATGACAACAGCGTTCCTGCTGTGGTCATGGCCACCCTGCCCACCAACAGCTACACCTACTCCGTCGGCCAGAAGGTCACGACGGCGGCAAAGCCTGAGGACGTTGTGGTTGGCGATTACATCTGGAAGTTCCAGACCTGGCAGCTAAACGGCGTCGATGTTGCCCCCAACACCCAGGTCGGGATGGTCCAGGGCGGCCTGACCTTCACCGGCATCTGGACCCGTGAGGCCATGAAGCCCGCCGAGTACACTGTCACCTTCGACGCCAACGGCGGCTCTGTGTCCCCGGCAAGCGCCATCACCGGCACAGACGGCAGACTGTCCGATCTGCCTACTCCGACCCGCAGCGGCAGCTACTCCTTTGACGGCTGGTACACCGCGGTAAGCGGCGGCGAGAAGGTAACGACCTCCACCGTCTTTACTGAGAACAGCACCATTTACGCTCACTGGACCCGCACTGGCGGCGGTTCTTCCGGCGGCTCCCACAGCGGCGGCTCTACATCCTACGCCATTACTGTGGCCGATGCCGAAAACGGCAGTGCGACCGCAAGCCGCAAGAGCGCCAGCAAGGGAACCACCATCACCGTAACCGCCACCCCCGATAAGGGCTATGAACTGGACACTTTGAAAGTCACCGACAAGAACGGCGACAAGGTGAAGCTCACCGAAAAGAACGGTAAATATACCTTCACCATGCCCGCTTCCGCTGTGACCGTCAAAGCCACCTTCACAAAGACCGCGGAGAATCCCTTCACCGATGTCAACGACGATGCCTACTACAAAGACGCTGTGATTTGGGCGGTGGAGAACGGTATCACGAAGGGCATCTCCGGCACCATGTTCAGCCCCGACGCAGCCTGTACCCGTGCCCAGGCTGTGACCTTCCTGTGGAGAGCCGCAGGCAGCCCCTCCCCCAAGAGCGGCGCCATGCCCTTCGGGGATGTTGCCGCGGACGCCTACTATCACGACGCGGTATTGTGGGCCGTGGAGAACGGCATTACCAAGGGCACCAGCGACACCACCTTTAGTCCCGATGTCAAGTGTACCCGTGCGCAGATCGTCACCTTCCTGTGGCGTGCCCAGAAGTCTCCCGCTGTGGCCTCTGTAAATGTTTTTACCGATGTGGCGGCAGACGCCTACTATGCGGACGCTGTGAACTGGGCCGTGGCAAAGGGGATCACCAGCGGGACCAGCGCCGCTACGTTCAGTCCCAATGCGGATTGCACCCGCGCACAGATCGTCACCTTCCTCTATCGGAGTCATAACGGCTGAGAGCAGCGAATCCGAATGGCGCACTTTTCTACAGGGGCAGGCCCTGTATCGTGCGCTCTGCGAAGCGAACAGCCCGGACTAATGAAGTCCGGGCTGTTTTGCGTCGCGTTGCTCCGCACAAGGGGCTGCACCCCTTGCACCGCTTGCGCATCTATCCCCGAGAACTTTGCAGCGGAAACAATCTGCTTTCAGCAGGCAGCTACCGCCGCAAGGTCGGAAAAATCCCATACCGTCAGCCAGGCCGTCTACTGAGAAGTAGACGGCCCTTTTCCTATCCTATCCATCCATTCTATCTGTCAGGAGGTATGCACCATATACGAAACGGAAGTCGAGAAGCGAAAAGCCGAGAAGATTTTTGCCCTGCCCGACGTGAAAGGCCTGCTCACGGAGGCCGTCAACGAACACAACTTTAATCCGTCTTGGGTGTACCGTCCTGGTTGAGCACCAGGGAGAAGATGGCCTCGTCCACCACCCGGAAGTGTTCCCGCATCATCCGCACCGCCTCCGGCCCGTTCCGGTCCACCAGTGCGAGCACGATGCCCTGGTGGGCATCCAGCAGTCGTTTACCCAGATCCTCGTTGGACATAATGCGCCGGTGCATGTCGTCGATAAAGCTGTCGATGGTCTCCGCCAGAGCGCGGAGGATCACCATGATGAGCCGGTTGCCCGATGCCTCTCCGATGATGCCGTGGAGTTCCTTGTCCAGCGCCACGCTCTGCTCCATTCCGGCCCCCCGCATCTCCCAGGCGATCTGCTCCAGCCGGGAAAGCTGCGCCTGGGCGATGCGCTCGGCAGCCAGCAGGATGGCCTGACTCTCCAGGCCCTGCCGCAGTTCGCTGATCTGCCGGTAATCGGTCTCGTTGAGCATCATCATCATCCGGGTGGACTCGGCCAGGTTTTTCTCCAGATTGCAGGATACGAAATTTCCCGCTCCCTGGGTGCTGGAGATGAAGCCCATCAGGCTCAGGGTCCGCATGGCCTCCCGCACGGAATTGCGCCCCACGCCCAGCAGCTCGGCCAGTTCCCTCTCCGGCGGGAGCTTCTCTCCCCGCTTCAGATCTCCCTTCAGAATCTCCCCCTGGATATAGTCGATCACCTTTTCATAGGCCTTCCCCTGGCCCACACTGTCTCTCATGGCACCGATTCAGCTCTTTCCTTATCATTTCTCTGTGTGTGCCGGGCGGCTGCCACATGGTTATAGGGAGACCGTCCGTTCTCCTGCCTGTGCATTTTGCCTATGTGTCTCATACTCCGGCCTCTATTTTTAATGATTATAGCATACCCCTTTGACATTTGGAAGGGATTTCTTTGCCCAAAATTTTCAAGGAAGCAACAAGGCTCCTTTTATTTCCAGTTCCGTCAGGAAAATCCGAAAGAGCCCCCGTCCACATGGAGAACCTGTCCAGTCATAAAAGCGGAATCCGGAGCGGCCAGGAACACGTAGGCCTCGGCCAGCTCAAAGGGCTGGCCGGCCCGGCCCATGGGTGTGGCATCGGTGCCGGAGCCAAAGGTCTCCAGCTCCTCCGCCGGTCGGGAGGCTGGCTGGAGCGGCGTCCACACCGGCCCCGGAGCCACGGCGTTCACCCGGATGCCCTCTCCCGCCAAAGCCCTGGCCAGAGAGCGGGTCAAGGAGACCACAGCCCCCTTGGTCGCGCTGTAGTCGATGAGCCGCTCCGCCCCCTGATAGGCGGTAATCGAGGTGGTGGTGATGATGGCGCTCCCCCGCTCCATCCCAGGCAGAGCGGCCTGGATCAGATAGAAATAGGACAGGATATTGGTCTGGAAGGTGTCGGAAAGCTGGTCGGCTCCGATGTCCAGGATGCTCGGCTGAACATACTGGACGGCGTGGTTGCACACCAGGATATCCAGCCGCTCAAACCGGTCCATCACCCTCCCCACCGTCCGGGCGCACTCGCTCTCCAGCCGCAGATCCGCCGGCAGCACCAGGCAGCCCCGGCCCTGGGCTTCCACCCGGCGGCGGGTCTCGGCGGCGTCCTTGTGCTCGTTGAGGTAGGAAATGGCCACGTCGGCCCCTTCCCGGGCAAAGGCCAGCGCCACCGCCCGGCCGATGCCGCTGTCTCCGCCGGTGATGAGGGCCGCTTTTCCCGCCAGTCTGCCGCTGCCCCGCACCGCCGGATTCTCCGCAAGGGGCGGCGGGTCCATGAGATATTCCAGGCCGGGCTGGCGCTCTTGATGCTGGGGCGGAAAGGTCAGCCCCACCTGTTCACACTCTCTGCGGTAACCTCTGTAAGGGTACGCTGGATACATAGGCTCGTGTCGCTCCCTCCTGCTGTCATATCCTATCCTATGCGGGAAGGTTCTGGCGGTTCCGGTCGCATTCTGTCGTCCCGGCGCATAAGATATCCTGTGGAACGGGGAATCCGGTCCCCTATCCACCCATCAATGGAGGGATGCATCATGTGCTGTAACAATTCTAACTGGGGCTGCGGATGCGGATGTAGGTGCGGCTGTGGGTGCCGCTGCAGATGCGGGTGTAGATGCTGCTGCGACCGCGACTGCGACCGCGACTGCGACTGCGACTGTGACCGCGACTGCGACCGCGACCGCGACTGTGACCGCGACCGCGACCGCGACCGTGACCGCGACCGCGACCGTGACCGTGACCGCGACCGTGACCGTGACCGCGACCGCGATCGCGACTGTGACTGGAACCGCAACCGGAATCGGAACCGCGACTGCGATACTTCCGATTTCGGCTGGGACCCGGCCTGGCTCTGTGAGGTCTGCCGGAACTCCGCCGCCGTCACGGCTGAGTCCGCCGCAGCCAGCGCCCAACGCACCTGCTGGGGCTGACGCCCCCGCCGCCCTTCCGGGCGGCGTACCTACCCTCCCGATGGAAAACAAGCCCCGGCGTCCTTTTGGGGATGTCGGGGCTCTTTTCCGTTTTGTACGATCCGCTCAGGAAAGCAGGATGCGGTCGTTGTCCAGGCCCTTGCCCACACCCGCCCGGAAGCGCTCCAGCAGGTCCTCCACCGTGAGGCCCGCCCGCTCCCTTCCGCCAATGTCTAAGACGATGCGCCCGCCGTCCATCATCAGGGTGCGGTTGCCCAGCTCCAGGGCGTTTTTCATGTTGTGGGTAATCATCAGGCAGGTGAGGCGCTCCCCCTCCACGATTTCCCGGGTGAGCCTGAGCACCTTCTCCGCCGTTCCCGGGTCCAGGGCGGCGGTGTGCTCGTCCAGCAGCAGCAGCTTGGGCGGCACCATGGTGGCCATCAGCAGGGTCAGCGCCTGCCTCTGGCCGCCGGAGAGCAATCCCACCGGCTGGCGCATCCGGTCCTCCAGCCCCATACCCAGCCGGGCGAGCTGTTCCCGGAACAGGGCCTTGTCGGCCTTGGACACCCGGCTGAAAAAGGAGCTCTGGTGCTTGGCGGTGCGCAGGTAGGCCAGAGCCAGATTCTCCTCGATGGTCATGTGGGGGGCGGTGCCCCGCATGGGGTCCTGGAACAGCCGGCCGATCCGGCGGCTGCGGCGGTAGGCCGGCTGATAGGTGATGTCCGCCCCGTCCAGGGTGATGCTGCCCGCGTCGATGAGGAAATCCCCGGCCACGGCGTTGAACAGGGTGGATTTCCCCGCCCCGTTGGAGCCCACGATGGTGACGAAATCCCCCGGCTCCAGCCGGAGGTCCACCCCCTCCAGGGCGGTTTTCTCGTTGACGGTGCCGGGATTGAAGGTCTTTGAGACCTGCTTCAGCTCCAGCATGTCACGCGCCCCCCTTTCCCGCGGCCGCCCGGCGGCGGCACTGGAAGCCCCACCACTGCTTCAGGGACGGGGCGGCGATGGCCAGCGCCACCACAATGGCGGTAACCAGCTTGAGGCAGTCGATGGGGATGGGGGAGCGCAGCACCAGGGCGTAGACGAAGCGGTAGAGGACGCTGCCCGCGATGACGGCCAGCGCCCCCCGGCGCATAGAGCCCCGGCCCACCACAGTCTCCCCGATGATGAGGCAGGCCAGGCCGATGACCACGATGCCGGTGCCGCCGTTGATGTCGGCGCTCTTCTGGGCCTGGCCCACCACCGCGCCGGACAGGGCGGTGAGGGAGTTGGAGATGCACAGGCCCACGGTGACGGTAAAGGTGGGGTTGATGGAGGAGGCCCGCACCATATCCCGGTTGTCGCCGGTGGCCCGGATGCTGAGGCCCAGCCGGGTCCCCAGAAAGCTCACCAGCAGGGCGCCCATAAGCAGGGTGATCCCTGCGGCCAGGACGGTCTCATACCAGTCCCCGCCCAGGCCGGTGGCCCGGAACAGGGAAAACACCGTCTCCTGCTTGAGCAGGCTGACGTTGGATTTCCACCCCATAGCCATCAGGTTGACGGTATAGAGCCCGGTATTGGTAACGATGCCCGCCAGGATGGGAGGCACCCCCAGCTTGGTCTGGAGAAAAGCGGTGACGAACCCGGCGCAGGCGCCCGCGGCCATGGCGGCGGGGACGGCCAGCATAGGATGGCCCGCGGCGGCCAGCGAGACCGACACGGCGGCCCCCAGGACGAAGGCTCCGTCGGTAGTCAGGTCGGCGATGTCCAGCACCCGGTAGCTGAGGAAGAGGGCCATGGCCACCAGCGCATACAGAAATCCCAGTTCCAGGGCGGTCTGGGCGATATAGAACACGGCAATCTGCCCCTTTCACGCGCCGACGCCCCCGGCTAGAGCCGGGGGGCGGCGTTTCCATGGTTCGGTTTTTATTCGGCGGTGGTGGTGACCTCCACCAGGTCGCCCATGTCGGCAAACACGGAGTAGTCGGCGCCCAGGGCGGCGGCGGTCTCGGTGTTGACGGTGATGATGCCGCCGGAGACCTTGTAGAAGTCCTCCAGGCCGTCCATGCCCGCGCTGAGGGCCTGCTCCACCAGATCGGCGGTCTGCGCTCCCAGGTCGGTGTAGTTGACGCCGCAGGTGGCGAAGGCGCCGTTACGGACGAAGGAGTCGGCCCCGGTGTAGTGGGGGATGCCGGCGGCGGCCAGGTCCTCGTAGATGGCCAGCTCGGCAGCCATGACCACGTTGTCGGTGGGGGTGAAGACGGCGTCCACCCCGTCGGCGATGAGGGAGCTGGCGGCGGCGATGACCTCGTCATTGGTGTTGGCGGTGGCCTCCACATAGGCGATGCCCTTGCCGTCCAGATAGGTCTTGGCCTCGGCGATGGGGGTGGCGGAATTGGTCTCGGACTTGGAGTAGAGCAGGCCCACCTTGGCGGTATCCGGGTTCTGGGCCAGCATCATATCCAGGATAAATTCGGTGTTCAGGGCGTCGCTGGTGCCGGTGAGGTAGTCGATGCCGGTCAGGTCGTTGTAGGCCGGATCGCTGACGGCGGCGAAGATGACGGGGATCTTGCTGTCCTCGGCGGCCACCACCATGACCTGGGCAGCCAGGGTGCCGATGGGGACAATGGCGCTGTACCCGTCCGCCACGATCTGGGACCCAATCTGGGTCAGGGTACTCTGGTCGTTCTGGCCGCTGAACACCTGATAGGTGATCTCCGCGCCCTTCTCGGCGGCGATCTCGTCCAGCCGGCCGGTGATGGCGTTGGCGATCTCATCCATAGAGGCGTGGTCGAGCTGCTTCACCACCGCCACTTTGTAGCCCTCCCCCGCGGCCGGGGCGCTCCCCGCGGGCGCGGAGGCGGAGGGCGAGGGGCTGGAGGCGGTCCCTCCGGAGCAGGCGGCCAGGGACAGGGTCAGGGCAACGGCGGCGGTCAGAGACAGCAACTTCTTCAGATTCAGCTTCTTCATGGTGTTTTTCTCCTTTTTTGAGTATTGGGCGGCAGATGGAGCCAGCAAAAGAAAAACGGCTTTTGTCCCCCTATGGGACAAAAGCCGTTCCAGCTTCTGCGATACCACCCAAATTGACGCCTGCGCGTCCACTCGCTTCACGCACCATCATGCGTGCCCGATGGATAACGGGTGGGGACCCGTCGGCATCTACTGGAGTCCTGCGGACCCGTTCAAGCCGCCCTCCGAAGTCCATTCACCGGTTCCCGCACGCCCCGCTTCCACCGTCCGGAGCTCGCTAAAGATTGGGACTGGCCGGTTACTTCTCTTCGTCACTGGTTTGGATGATTTACTTGTGGGTTATTATACGCAGGACGGGGCGGGTTGTCAACCCTTTTTTTCGAGGGTCTTTTTTCGCAGGAATTCAAACCTGGTCTCCGAGCAGACCACCGCCAGGAAGATCAGCACAAAGCCCAGGACCATGACGGCGTTGAGGTTCTCTTCTCCCACCAGGATGGAGCACAGTACGCCGAAGGGGGCCTCCAGACTGAGGAGCACCGCCGCCGTGGCAGGAGCCGTGTACTTCTGCCCGATGTTCTGGAACAGCAGGGCTCCACAGGAGGAAAAGACCACCAGATAGACCATGGCGAATACCGCGCCGCCGGACAGTCCAGCGGGGAAGGGCTCCCGAAAGACCAGGGCTCCGATCCAGGACCAGGCGGCAAACACCGCGAACTGGAGCACCGTGATGAGGAAGATGTCCCGGCCTTCGGCAAACTTGTTCACCGCCACGATGTGGGCGGCGAAGAAGAATCCGCCCGCCAGGGTAAGCATGTCCCCCAGATTGACGGCCAGCCCGCCGGAGCCCTTGGTGGTCAGCGCCACCATACCGATGCCCGCGATGCAGATAAAGGCGGCCAGAATGTTCCACTTGTCCGGCCGCCGCCCGGCGATGAGCCAGTATAAAAAAGGCACGATGACACAATATACCGCCGTCAGGAACGCGTTTTTGCCCGAGGTGGTACGGTCCAGGCCGAAGGTCTGGAAGGCATAGGCCAAAAACAAAAATGTACCGATGATGAGTCCGCTTTTCAGATAGTTCCGGTCCATCGCCCGCCAGGATTTCCAGCAGGCCAGGCCCAGCAGGACGGCCGCCGCCGTGAATCGGAAGGCCAGCAGGTAGAAGGGGGTGAAGCTGTCCAGCGAATGCTTCATCACCACGAAGGAGCTGCCCCAGATCACGGGAGCCAGGATCAGCATGGGCTTTGCCAGCTTTTTCAGCAGAGTCTCGTTCATCGTTGTATTGTCTCCTTCAACGTGGTAAGATACAAAAGCGGGGAGGTGGAACCGTGGGAAAACTGAGCCGGGACTTTTATGACCGTGACACCGTGCAGACCGCCCGGGCGCTTTTGGGCAAATATCTGGTGCGGCGCTGGCACGGTCTCTGGCTGGCTGGGCGCATCACCGAGACCGAGGCCTACGTGGGGGCGGTGGACAAGGCCTGCCACGCCTACGGCGGGCGGCGGACTCCCCGGACCGAGACCCTCTATGCCCCGCCCGGCACCGCCTATATCTACCTCATCTACGGTATGTACCACTGCCTCAATTTCGTCACCGAGCCCGCCGGCACCCCCAGCGCCGTGCTGCTCCGGGGCCTGGAGGCGGCGGAGGGCGCGGAGTTTTTGGCGCGCAACCGCTTCGGCAAGGCCCTGGCGGAGCTGACCCCCTATCAGAAAAAGAATTTCCTCAACGGCCCCGGCAAAGTATGCCGGGCCCTGGACCTGACCCGGGCCCAGAACGGCCTGGACCTCACCGGGGACGAGCTGTTTTTGTGGGACGCCGGAGAGGCCCCTCCGGCGGACATCCATGTGGGCAAGCGCATCGGCATCGACTATGCCGAGGAGGCCGTGGACTTTCCGTGGCGGTTTTATTTGTAGCAGAAGGACGTGAATCGTTTGCTTTTATTCGATCTGGACGGCACCCTCATCGACTCCAACGGCATCTGGGTGGAGGTGGACCTGGCCTTTCTGGGCCGCCACCCTGCCCCCACCAACAGTACGCCTACACCGTCGGCCACTCCATCTTTCCCGTGGCGGCCCAGTACACCAGGGATTACTACCATATGGACCTCTCCACCCAGGAAATCATGGACGAGTGGCTGTCCATGGCGGCGGACGCCTACGCCAGGGTGCCCCTCAAGCCCGGGGCGGGGGAATTTTTGGCCCGATGCCGGGACCGGGGGGAGCGGATGGCCCTGGTCACCGCCTGCGTGCCGGAGCTGTGCCGCTCGGCGCTGGCTCACCACGGCCTGGCCGACTGGTTCGAGGCCATCGTCTTCGCCCAGGACCTGGGCATGGAGAAGCGGGACCCCAGAGTATTCACGCTGACCGCCCAGCGGCTGGGGGTGGCCCCCGCCGACTGCACCCTCTATGAGGACGCCCCCGCTAACTGCGCCGCCGCCAAGGGCGTGGGCATGACGGTGGTGGGGGTATACGACCCCTTCTATGAGAATTATCAGGACCAGGTGCGGGAAAACAGCCACCGATACCTCCGGAGCTTCACTGAACTGCTGATGTGACGGAGACTGTCGAACCAGTGGCTGCGCCACTGGTTCGACAGTCTCCGTCGGGCGGCCAAAGGCCGCCCGTTTTTCATTCCGCCCTGGACATGTGCTGGGCGGCGGATTTGAGCATCAGCCGCTTGGTGCCACCCTTGTCGAAGGCGATCTCCACCAGGGCGTCGCCCCCCATGGGGGTCACGTTGAGGATCATGCCGGTGCCGAAGGCCCTGTGGACCACCGCGTCCCCCTTCTGGAAGGAGGGCAGGCTTGCGGGTGCTTTTGTCTCCGGCCGTCCCAGGCCGCCCCGCGGGGCGGACGGCGATCTCCGGGGAGACCCTACACGGCGCTCTTCCGATCTGGCAGGGAAAAATCGGTGTACGTCTGGGTGGGGAAAGATGTGTAGAAGAGGCAGCCGTAGGCGCTCGGCCGGTCCGCAGACGGGCTCCGCGTGCTTGGGGCGGTCCACCGCCCGGCCGCGTCGTCGTCCGGGGCGGACCAATAGCTGCGGCCGCTTGCCTGCACATACTCAGCGGGGATCTCCCCTACGAAGCGGGAGGGCCGGTTGGCGCTGGTGCGGCCGAAGAGCATGCGCTGGCTGGCGCAGGTGAGATGGAGCCGCTCCTTGGCGCGGGTCATGGCCACGTAGCACAGCCGCCGCTCCTCCTCCATCTCCTCGGTCTCGCCGATAGCCCGAATGCCAGGGAAGATCCCCTCCTCCACGCCGACCACAAAGACCACGGGGAATTCCAGCCCCTTGGCGGCGTGCATGGTCATCATCACCACGCAGTCCTCGTTGGGATCGTGGTTGTCCAGATCGGTATACAGGGCAATGGTGTCCAGGAAGCCCGCCAGGGTGGGCTCCCCCTCCGCATCCTCTATGTAGCTGTTAATGGAGGTCAAAAGCTCCCGCACGTTTTCCAGCCGGGTCCGGTCCTCCACCGTGTCCTTGGCCTCCAGCATGACGGCATAGCCGGTCCTGCTCACCACCTCCTCGTAGAAGTCAGGCAGGGGCAGCTCCACCGCCTGGCGGCGCAGACCGCTCATCAGATCGGCAAACTGAGCCAGCCGGGCGGCGGCCTTCTGGAGCTCGGGGTAGGCCCGGGCGTTCCGGATGACCTCCCACACCGGGCGGTGCTCCGCCGCCGCGATGGCCTGGGCCCGCTGGACGGTGGCGGGCCCGATCCCCCGGGGCGGGTTGTTGAGGATGCGCACCAGCCGCAGGTCGTCGGCGGGGTTGTTCACCGCGCACAGGTAGGCCAGCATGTCCTTGACCTCCGCCCGGTCGAAGAACCGGGTGCCGCCGATGATGCGGTAGGGCACGCCGTTGCGCTTGAAGGCCTGCTCAATCTGGTTGGACTGGGCGTTCATCCGGTAGAGCACTGCGTGGTCCTTCCAGCGGCGGCCCTGGGCGAAATCCCCCAGGATCTGGGCCGCCACGTACTGGGCCTCGTCGCTCTCGTTCATGGCGGTGTAGACCTGGACCTTGTCGCCGGCGGCGTGGTCGGTCCACAGCTCCTTGCCCTTGCGGCCCTGGTTGTTGCGGATCACCGCGTTGGAGGCCCCCAGGATGTTCTGGGTGGAGCGGTAGTTCTGCTCCAGCCGGATGACCCGGGCCCCCTGATACTGGTGCTCAAAGGAGAGGATGTTCTCGATGGTGGCCCCCCGGAAGCGGTAGATGGACTGGTCGTCGTCGCCCACCACGCAGATGTTCTCCCATTTCCCCGCCAGCAGGGCGGCCAACTGGTACTGGAGGTTGTTGGTGTCCTGATACTCGTCGATGAGCACATAGCGGAACTTGTTCTGGTAGTAGCCGCGCACGTCCTCAAAGTCCCGCAGCAGACGCACCGTGTCCAGGATCAGGTCGTCGAAATCCAGGGCGTTGGCCTCCCGGAGGCGGCGCTCATACTCCACGTAGACCTTGGCGATCTTGGTCAGGCGGAAATCCCCCGCCTTTTCGCACTGGGCCAGGTACTCCGGTCCGGAGAGCATGGAATCCTTGGCCCGGGAGATGGCGGAGAGCACCGACCGGGCGGGAAAGGCCTTATCGTCGATGCGCTGGTCCTTCAGCACATCCTTGACCACCCGCTCGGAGTCGGCGGAGTCGTAGATGGTGAAGGAGCGGTCAAAGCCCAGCTTCTCGATGTCCCGGCGCAGAATCTTCACGCAGGCGGAGTGGAAGGTGGAGGCCCACACGTCGTTGGCGGTGGGGCCCAGCATCCGCTCCAACCGCTCCTTCAACTCCCCGGCCGCCTTGTTTGTGAAGGTGATGGCGATGATGGACCAGGGCATGGCGGGCTCCAGCTTACACAGCCTTTCCGCCTCCGGTTTGCCGTCGGGGAGAGGGTGGGCGGCATAGGCCTCCAGAAAGGCCAGGTCGTCCTCGGTCACCCAGCCGGGCACCTCGTCCGAGTCCGAGCCCCTTCCATATTTCATCAGATTGGCGACGCGGTGGATGAGCACGGTGGTCTTGCCGCTGCCCGCTCCGGCCAGCAGCAGCAGTGGGCCTTCCGTGGCCAGGGCGGCTCTGCGCTGCTCCGGGTTCAGGGTGGGAAAGTCCAGCCCGATGACCGCCCGGCGCGCCCTGCAAAACCGCAGCTCCTGTTCTTGATTCAGCATGTTCTCACCAGGTCCTTTTCTCATGTGACAATAGTAGTTATTGTATAATAAAACCGCCGGCTGGTCAAGGACCCCGGGCTACGCCCGCTCCTGCATCAGGATTCCTCCTTTCCTCCCAGTATACCACTTTACAGGGCCGGGGTATCCTGATAAAATGGTCTGGACTCCATCCCAAGGAGGAATGCTCCATGATTCCGATGCGCGCCCGGGACTGCGGCCTGACGGTGGGCTCGCTGCCCACTGGCCCCCGGAACAAAATCACCGACGTGCCCGGCGTACTGGTGGGTCACTGCACGGTGGACACCTCCGACCACAAGACCGGGGTGACGGTGGTGCTCCCCGGGTCCCAGAACCCCTTTACTCACAAGCTGCCCGCCGCCGTGTGCCAGTACAACGGCTTCGGCAAGACCACCGGCCTGATGCAACTGTCCGAGCTGGGGACGCTGGAGACCCCCATTGCCCTGACCAACACCCTCAACGTGGGGCTGGTCCACGACGCCATCGTGGAATATATGCTCCAGCGGTGCCAGGCGGAGGGGGTGGAGCTGCACTCAGTGAACCCCGTGGTGGGGGAGTGCAACGACGCCACTCTCAACCGCATTGCGGAGCGCTGCGTGGGTCGGGAGCAGGTCTTCGCCGCCCTGGCTGCCGCCGCCCCGGATTTTGACGAGGGGGATGTGGGCGCGGGCAAGGGCACCATCTGCCATGGTCTCAAGGGAGGCATCGGCTCCGCCTCCCGGGTGCTGGAATACGACGGGCGGATCTATACGATGGGCCTTCTGGTCCAGTCCAATCACGGTGTGCTGTCCGACCTGACGGTCTGTGGGCGCCGTATCGGCCCCGCGCTGGCCCAAAGGCTGGAGACCCGCAAGGCCGACCAGGGCTCCCTCCTGGCGGTGTTGGCTACCGACCTGCCCCTGGACGCCCGGCAACTGGGCCGGGTGGCCCAGCGCATCAGCGTGGGCCTGGCCCGGATGGGCTCCTACGTCGGCCACGGCAGCGGCGAGGTCTTTCTCGCCTTCTCCACCGCCAATCCCTTCCAGGTTCAGGCGGAGAACGCCGTGCGTCCGGTCTCCGCCTTCCACGAGGAAAAGCTGGACGGGCCCTTCCGGGCGGCGGCGGAGTGCGCTGAGGAGGCCGTACTCAACTCCCTGCTCACCGCCCGGACGGTGGTGGGCTGGCAGGGCCACAGGGCCGTGGCCCTCACCGATCTCTGGAGGCCGTAGGGCTCCTAAAAAGAAGTATTTGGAGGCAGACATGAGGCAAGGACAAAGGTGTTCTAACAGCAAGTTCAACAGCTCCATCGGCGTCATCCTGGCGGCGGTGGGTTCCGCCGTGGGCATGGGCAACATCTGGCTCTTCCCCTATCGGGTGGGGCAATACGGCGGCGGGGCCTTTCTGGTTCCCTATTTTCTCTTTGTGGCCCTGTTTTCCTATGTAGGTCTCTCCGGCGAGTTTGCCCTGGGGCGGCTCACCGGCTGCGGTACCCGCGGCGCCTTTGACTACGCCCTCCAGACCCGGGGCAGACGGGGCGGGAGCCTGATCGGCATCCTCCCCGTCCTGGGCGTGCTGGGCATCGCCATCGGCTACTCCGTGGTGGTGGGCTGGGTGCTCAACTACACCGTGGGCTCCCTCACCGGGGCGGTGCTGACCACCGATGCGGCGGACTACTTCGGAACGCTGGCCGTCTCCTTCGGCTCCGTCCCCTGGCACCTCATCGCCGTGACCGCCACGGCGGTCATCCTCATCCTGGGGGTATCCGCCGGCATCGAGAAAATCAGCAAATTCATGATGCCGGTCTTTTTCCTGCTCTTTCTGATCATCGCCGTGCGGGTGGCCTTTCTTCCCGGCGCCGCGGCAGGCTACCGCTACCTGCTGGCCCCCGACTGGAGCTTCCTCCGGAAGCCCGAGACCTGGGTCATGGCCATGGGACAGGCCTTCTTCTCCCTGTCCATCAACGGGGCTGGGATGCTCATCTATGGCAGCTACATGAAAAAGTCCGAGGACATTGTCCACCACTCGGTGATGACCGCCCTGCTGGACACGCTGGCCGCCCTGCTGGCGGGCTTCGCCATCCTTCCGGCGGTCTTTTCCTTCGGCATCGCCCCCAACTCGGGGCCCGCCCTTATGTTCATCACCCTCCCCCGGGTCTTTCAGCAGATGCCCGGCGGCCGGGTGCTGGCGATGCTCTTCTTCCTCTCGGTCCTCTTCGCCGGCATCACCTCCCTCATCAACATGCTGGAGGCGGTGAGCGACTGTCTGGGCCAGGGGCTGGGGCTGCCCCGCACTCTGTCCACCCTTCTGGTGGGAGCGGTGGTCTTTGGGGTGGGCCTCTTCCTGGAGGCTCTGCCCGACATGGGGGCCTGGATGGACCTGATCACCATCTATATCGCCCCCTTCGGGGCCGTGCTGGGTGCGGTGTTCATCTACTGGGTGCTGGGGCTGGGCCCCCTGCGGCAGGAGCTCATGCTGGGCCGGGAACGGCCTTTGTGGAGGGGATTCGGCCTTCTGGCCCACCTCTACGTGGTGCTCACCGCCGCCGTATGGGTGCTGGGCATCGTATACGGCGGGATCGGATAAAACAGCAGCGCGGACCGCTCCTGCGGTCCGCGCTGTTGTTACCACCGGCCGGTCCACTCCTTGAACTCGTCCCACAGCTCCATGGCCTTGAACTTGACCACATAGCCCTCGGTTTCGCCGGTAATGAGGGCGACCTCCGACCGGGTGAACCCGCCGGTGCAGGCAGTCTCCTCCACCGTCTCGGTCACCGAGCCCAGGCACAGGGGCGGGAACACCACGCACCACCAGTTGCGGCCCTCCCCCTCCCCGATGACGATGCGCAGGGCGGTGTAGCTCCCGGCGGGCAGGGAAAAATCGGTGTACGTCTTGGTGGGGAACCAGACGTTGGGCTCCAGGGAGGCGGACACCGGATAGTCGTACCCGGCCTCCCGGACCACCTGGGCTCCGGCCTCGGCCAGCGCGGGCAGATACTCCGTCAGCTCCGCCGCCGCCTCCTCCACCGTCTGCCCCGCCTGAAAATACCCGGCGGCCTCCTCCAGGATGCGGTCCCGGACCCGGAGCTTCAGGGCCTGGTCGGCCTCCGTGTCCGAGTTGGCGATCACATGCAGCCGGATCACCTTGTCCGACAGGGCGGCCTGCTCCCGATCCAGCCACACCCCCGCCAGGAGGGCCGCGGCCACTCCCACCAGAAGGGCCAGCTCCCACCGGCGCAGGCGGCCCCGTTCTCTCAGCATTGCGGTATCCATAAAAAATCACCTTCCACTATGTAATTGCCTACATTGTGGACGGTGATGTTTTATTTTATACCGTTTCCGTCAAAAAAGTGTCCCGATAGGTCTCCCCGAGCTCCCGCCGGGCCCGCTCAGCTCCGGCAGCGCAGTCGAAGAGTCCGAATACCGTGGGGCCGGTGCCGCTCATACCCGCCCCCAGGGCACCATGGCCCACCAGAAGCTGCCGGATGGCGGCCACCTCAGCCCGCAGCCGGGGGGGGAGCACGTCCTCAAAGACGTTGTAGACCCGCCGGGCCACCCCGCCCAGGTCTCCGGCCTCCAGGGCGGCGAGCATCCCGTCGGTGTCCGGGTGGTGGCGCAGGCGCACGCTGTCGATCTGCCGGAAGAGCTCCGGGGTGGAGATGGAAAAGTTCGGCTTACACACTACCACCGTACAGCGGGGCAGCGGGGCCAGCGGCGTGAGGACCTCCCCCCGTCCCTCCGCCAGGGCGGTGCCGCCCAACACGCAGTAGGGCACGTCGGAGCCCACCGCCTCCCCCACCCGGGCCAGCTCCGGAAGAGACAGGCCCGCCCCGGTGCAGTCGTTGAGGGCCCGGAGGACGGCGGCGGCGTCGGAGCTGCCGCCTCCCATCCCGGCGCAGACCGGGATGTGCTTTTCCAGGGAAATATGCGCGCCGCCCAGGTCCCGGCCGGTGGCCTCCTGGAACCGCAGCAGAGCGGAGGCCGCCAGGTTCTTCTCGCCCGTGGGGAGAAAGCCCAGATTGGCGGAGGCTCGCACCCCGTCCCCCGTCCCCGTCTCCAGGGTAATGACGTCGGCCAGGGCCACCGAGGTCATCACCATGCGCAGGTCGTGGTAGCCGTCGCTCCGCCGCCCCAGCACGTCCAGGGTCAGATTCAGTTTGGCATGGGCCAGGGCAGTCAGGATGGGCATGGCGCGTTTCCCCCTCGTTTTATGCTATGTAGCGGGATTCAGCGGATCTTCCGCCCCTCCAGATAGAACCGCTTGTCCTGGGCCTCGCCCATGGAGAAGGTCTTGCGGGGGAGCACCCCGTCGTGGATGACGGTGGGGAAGAGCTCCTCCTTGGCCATGGCGGGCAGCAGGAAGCCCAGATTGCCCGGCCGGGCGGCCAGCTCCCGCACCACGTCGGCCCCGTGGATGTAGTCGAGGCGGCCGGGGTGGCTCTCCAGCCAGCCGTCCAGGAAGGCCTGGAGGGTGCCCACCGGGAGCTGGTGGGCCGGCTGGGGCACGGTGACTGCCCCGGAGCCCCCCTCCCACACATAGCGCAGGACGTGGCCCTCCCCCGTGCCGGCGTAAGCGCCGGGGAAGGCGGCGGTCAGGTCGGCCAGCAGGGCCCCGGGGTCCACGCCGAAGAGCACCCGGTGGATGGGCTCAAACTCCAGGGAGTCGTCGTGGAGGTTGACCAGCTCTACCAGGGCATACCGGGCGGGCAGGGCGGCCCGCCGGTCCTCCGGGACCAGGGTCTTCTGCCGCTCATAGCAGGCCTTGGCGGTGGCCAGAGAGTGATTGCCGTCCCCCATGGCGTAGAGCATGACGGGCTTATCCTTCGTGCCGTAGCGGGCGTGGAAGGCGGCGGGGTCGGACAGGGCCCGCAGGGCGGCGGCCACCGCCCCCTGCTCCGCCTCCCCCAGCAGCCAGCCCCGCAGGTGGCCGGAATGCTCCATCAGCTCGAAGTCGTAGACCGGCTCCAGCCGGTCCCGGAGGGCGGTCAGAGGCTCGATGACGGTCCGGCCCGGATCGTCGGCGAGGACCATGGCGTGGGGCAGCTCGATGGGGGCGTTCTTCCGTACCGCCACCCGGGGTGGGATGCGGCTGAGCACCGTACCCTCGGTGGCCCGGATCAGGGTGTCGGCCCCCGGCTCGTAGTCGTACTGCTCTAAGTCCACCATGCCCACCACGCCCCGGCGGACCCGGCCGCTCTCCAGCGTACGCTCCACATAGATCATGGCGTGCTCCAGGGTGCGGAAGCGCCCCTCCCGAAGATAGCGGCTCATGGTGTTGTTGATGTCCAGAATGTCGGTCTCCACGCTGGGGCCCTCCAGGGAGCTCTCCGGCAGGATCAGATGAAGGGCGGAGGGAGCGTTGCCCACGAAAAATTCCACCCGCTGCCAATACTCCGGCTGAGAGGTGTATTGGTCACAGGCCACCACCGCCCACTTGGTCAGGTCGCAGTCCCGGGGCAAAAGGATGTCGGCCGGGTAAAAGCCCAGGCCCTGGAATCGCTCGTCCATATGGTTTTCCCCCTCTCGCGTCTCTTCTCAGTCCAGAACGGCCTTGATGGCGGCCAGCAGGTCGCTGAATTCCTCATAGGCGGGCAGCTCCGGGTGGTCGGCCCTGATCTTGTCCGTGCTCTTGAACAGGAAGCCCGCCTTGCTGGCCTGGATCATACCCAGGTCGTTGTAGCTGTCCCCGCTGGCGATGGTCTCGTAGCCGATGGACTGCAGCGCCTTCACCGTGGTCAGCTTGGACTGCGCGCAGCGCATCCGAAAGCCGGTGATCTCCCCGCCGGGGGCCACCTCCAGGGTGTTGCAGAAGAGGGTGGGCCAGCCCAGCTTTTCCATCAGGGGCTTGGCAAACTGCTCGAAGGTGTCGCTGAGGATGATGACCTGGGTGAGGGTGCGAAGCTCGTCCAGGAACGCCTTGGCCCCGGGCAGGGGGTCGATTTTGGCGATGGTGGCCTGAATCTCTTTCAGGCCCAGGCCGTGCTCCTTCAGGATGGCCAGCCGGTACTGCATCAGCTTGTTGTAGTCCGGCTCGTCCCGGGTGGTGCGCTTCAGCTCCGGGATGCCGCTGGCCTCGGCAAAGGCGATCCAGATCTCCGGCACCAGCACGCCTTCCATATCCAGACATACGAGATTCATGGTGGTTGCTCCTCTCCTACTTCTTTTTCAGGTTGGCCAGGAAATGCTCCATCCGGGTCAGCGCCTCGGACAGATCCTTCATGGAGGTGGCGTAGCAGCAGCGCACAAAGCCCTCGCCGCTGGGTCCGAAGGCGTTTCCGGCGATGACCGCCACCTTCTCTTCCATCAGGAACCGCTCGCAGAACTCCTCCGAGCTCAGGCCGGTGGGGCGGATGTCCGGGAAGACGTAAAAGGCTCCCCTGGGCTCAAAGCAGGGCAGGCCGATGCGGCGCAGGCCCTCCACTAAGTACCGGCGGCGGCCGTCGTACTCGTCGCGCATCTTCTCAATGTCGTGGTCGCCGTTGCGCATGGCCTCAATGGCGGCGTACTGGCTGGTGGTGGGAGCCGACATGATGCCAAACTGGTGGAGCTTGAGCATCTGCTTGACGATGGGGGCGGGGCCGCAGACGTAGCCCATGCGCCAGCCGGTCATGGCGTGGCTCTTGGAAAAGCCGTTGACCACAAGGGTACGCTCGTACATATCGGGGAGATTGGCCAGGGAGACATGGTGCTGGCCATAGGTCAGCTCGGCGTAGATCTCGTCGGAGACGACCATGATGTCGGTGCCCCGCAGGACCTGGGCAATGGCCTCCAGGTCCTCCCGGTCCATGATGCCGCCGGTGGGGTTGCAGGGGAAGGGCAGCACCAGGGCCTTGGTCCGGGGCGTAATGGCGGACCGGAGCTGGTCGGGGGTCAGCCGGAACTCATCCTCCGCCTTGGTCTCCACAAAGACCGGGGTGCCGCCCGCCATGCTGGTCAGCGGGCCGTAGCACACGAAGGAGGGCACGGGGATGATGACCTCGTCCCCGGGGTTGATGAGGCAGCGCAGGGCCAGATCAATGGCCTCGCTGCCGCCTACGGTGACGATGATCTGGCTGGCAAAGTCATAGTGCAGGCGGAAGCGCCGCTCCTGATAGGCGGCGATCTCCCGGCGCAGCTCGGCCATGCCGGCGTTGGAGGTGTACTTGGTGAACCCCTTTTCCAGGGAGTAGATGCCCGCGTCCCGGATGTGCCAGGGGGTGACGAAATCGGGCTCGCCCACCCCCAGGGAGATGGCGTCCTTCATCTCCTCCAAGATGTCGAAAAATTTCCGGATGCCGGAGGGCTGGACCTGCTGGATTCGGCTGGACATGATCCCGTCGTAATTCATACGAAGATCCACTCCCTCTCCTGCTCCTGCCGCTTCTCAAAGATGAGATGCTTTTCCTTATATTTCTTCAGGATAAAGTGGGTGGCGGTGGCGGTGACGCCCTCCAGGGGGGCCAGACGCTGGCCCACAAACTGGGCCACCTCCTTCAGGGTGCGGCCGGAGATGATGACCGTCAGGTCAAACGCGCCGGACATCAGATAGACGCTCTCCACCTCGTCATACTGGTAGATGCGCTCGGCCACCCGGTCGAAGCCCTCGTTGCGCTGGGGGGTCACCTTCACCTCGATGAGGGCCGTGACCGACTCCTCCTGGGTGCGGTCCCAGTCTACAATGGCCTTGTAACCCAGGACGATCTTTTCCTCTTCGTACCGCTTGATTGCCGCCTTTACGTCCTCCAGAGGCATATCGGCCATGGATGCCAACTGCTCCTGGGTGTAGGTGCAGTCCTCCTCCAAGAGCTTGAGCAATTTGTTGTTGTCGGTCATACAGCTTTCCTCCCGTCTCGGGACGCCCTCCGTCCCTGGAACGGGGGCCCTTTCCCGCAAAATGTGGTTAGTCAGATATTATACACGCTTTGGGGCCAATCGGCAAGTGGTCAAATGAAGATCCAGCCTTCCATTTGCAAGCTGTGGGGAATCGCCCGTCAAAACCGCCCCTTGACTTTTATTTTATTTAATGCTATATTAATTTTGTTAAAATCAAAATTAAATAGGGGGTATAAAATGTCAATCTCCGTCCTACCGGAGTGGATGGCCGAGCTGGACGAGGAAGACGTGTCCTTCATCCGGAATTTCCTGCTGTGCTCCGGGTCCCTCAAGGAGGTGGCAGGCCGGTACAGGGTGAGCTATCCTACCGTCCGCCTGCGGCTGGACCGGCTGATCCAGAAGATCAAACTGGGGGAGGATCAGGCCGCCGATCCCTATGTGGCTCTCATCAAGCGGCTGGCCGTCAACGACAAGGTGGACTTCGAGGCCGCCAAGCTCCTGATCCAGGAATACAAACGACAAAAGGAGGACCCATAAATGCGATTTGCCACGGTTCTAATCCCGGTCATGCTTCTGCTCTGCCTCATTCTCCCCACCGGCCTGCTGGCCGTGCTGGAGTATTTCCTGGCCAAGCTGGAGAGCCCCTGGCCCGGTCGGGCGCTGCCCATCCTCTCGTTCCTCAGCTCCCTGTGCGTCTCCGCCGTGCTGCTGTTCAACACGGCCGACCTCACAGCGCTGCCGGTCATTCTGATCCCCCTGCTGGCGCTGGCCGTCCTCAATCTCCCCACTCTGGTCTTCTGCGCCGTTTACCGCAGCACCCGGCGCAAATACGTGGAACAGAGGGGCGTGGACCGGATGAATATTCAGGATCTCTGAGAATGCATATGCAAAAAAGCGGACCGCCTGAGGCGGTCCGCTGAGCCTGTCGCAAAAGTGGCGAGCCACGTTTGCGACACTCTCTTCCCCGGTTTTACCGGAATTTGACGGCGGTGCCGTAGGCGATGACCTCGGCCGCCCCCTGCATCACGGCGGCGGAGGCGTAGCGCATACAGACCACCGCGTCGGCCCCCATGGCCTCCGCCTCCTCCACCATCCGCTTGGTGGCCAGGGCCCGGGCCTCGTTCATCATCTCGGTATAGGCCTTCAGCTCTCCGCCCACCAGGGTCTTGAAGCCCTGCGTGATGTCCTTGCCGATGTTTTTGGACTGGATGGTGCTTCCCCGGACCAGGCCCAGGGTCTCCAGCTCCCGGCCGGAGATCTGTTCAGTAGTTGTCAAGATCATCTTCTTCACCGCTCCTTATTTCTTTGATGCGCTCACACAGCACGTATATGGTGACTCCCAGCAGCGCCAGGGGGATTACGGCGCCCAGCAGCTTGATCCACAGCGGGATGGCCGGCACCAGAAAAATCAGCACCGCATAGCCCAGCAGCCAAAGGCCCACCAGCACGGAGATCACGATGGGCGCTGCCAGCTTTCCCTTCTTCATGGTACGGCCTCCATTCCATGCCTCATTATTTAGATTTTTGTCTAAATGAATTATACCCGGTTCCGCGCCCCTTGTCAAGCCAAATTGGGGGAAAACCGCCTGAAAAAGCGGGGGATTTTCCCTTGACAACCGTGCTCAAGGCTGATATACTATCTCAGTAAAATAAAGAAGGAACGGGTACCACCGTCCTCACCCCCAGCGTATGGCGAAGGGGTCAACATGGGCATACTGAGATCCGCCGGCTAACGGCGTGGTTTTGGCGTGTTTTTGCAGCGGGTACCCTTCCGGGTGTCCGCGTTTTTCATTTTATATCGCGAACCACGAATGGGAGGTGCTTTCGTATCAGCAACATGAGTCATCAGATCAACGACGAGATTCGGGACCGCGAGGTCCGTCTGATTTCCGCCACCGGCGAGCAGTTGGGCATCCTGTCCACCCGCGAGGCCCTGGAACGGGCCGCTGAAGCGGACCTGGACCTGGTGAAAATCTCGCCCACGGCCAATCCCCCGGTCTGCAAGCTGATGGACTACGGCAAGTACAAGTTCGAGCAGCAGAAGCGGGAGAAGGAAGCCAGAAAAAATCAGCGCGTCGTAGAGATCAAAGAGGTGCGCATGTCCCCGGGCATCGACGTGAACGATTTCAACGTCAAGCTCCGGAACGCTCAAAAATTCCTGTCCGAGGGCGACCGGGTCAAGGTCACCGTCCGTTTCCGCGGCCGCGAGATGGCCCACACCGACATCGGCAGAAAGCTCCTGCTCAAGTTTGCGGAGGACTGCGCCGAGATGGCCACCATGGACAAGGAGCCCAAGCAGGAAGGCCGCCACATGAACATGTTCCTGTCTCCGAAGGTCTCCAAGGACGTCAAAAAGTAACTGAAAGGGAGTCAAACCGATATGGCTAAGATCAAGCTCAAAACCCACAGCGGGGCGAAAAAGAGATTCAACCTGACCAAGAGCGGCAAGGTGAAGCGCGCCCACGCCTTCAAGTCCCACCTCCTCAACGGTCACGGCAAGGATACCAAGCGCAAGCGCGGTCTCCGCGCCGGCGCTTACGCGGATAAGACCAACGAGTCCGCCATCAAGCGCATGATCCCCTATAAATAAGAATCATTTACCATAACATAGGAGGCTAATCGACAATGGCTAGAGTCAAAGGCGCGATGATGACGCGCAAGAGAAGAAATAAGATCCTGAAGCTGGCGAAGGGCTATTGGGGCGCCAAGAGCAAGCACTTCAAGATGGCCAACGAGCAGGTCATGAAGTCCCTGAAGTACGCCTACACCGGCCGCCGCCTGAAGAAGCGTGACTTCCGTTCCCTGTGGATCACCCGTATCTCCGCCGCCTGCAAGATGAACGGCATGAACTACTCTACCTTTATGAACGGACTGAAGAAGGCCGGTGTGGAGATCAACCGTAAAATGCTGGCTGAGCTGGCCGTCAACGACAAGGCCGCTTTCACCGCCCTGACCGAGATGGCCAAGGCCAAGCTGGCATAAATCCCTTCGATCAAAAGCGCCCCGCTCTGTGAGCGGGGCGCTTTTTGAATGGAAAAAGGGCGTGATCCCCGCATGCTGCCGCATATTTGTTTTTCATGGAACATTATAGCAAATTGCCCCGGTGGATGAAACTGTTTTCAGACGCTCCCGGGATACGGCTCCATCCGCCCCACATGGGTGTCGTAAAGCCGGGCCAGGATCTTCAGGTGGTGCTCTTCATCCGCGATGATGCGCCGCAGATTCTCCTGGATGTTGGGGTCGGCGATCCAGCGGAGCTGGGCCTTGTACTTTCGGATGGCCGCCTTCTCCACCTTCACCGCCCCGCGGATCAATGGACCCAGCCGCTGGACATACTGGCTGTACCCCGGCGACCACCAGCTCTTGCGTCCCCCCTGTCCGCTGCCCCATAGCCGGGGGTCCTCCCCCATCTGACGGGCCAGCGTACCGAAAATCTCCAGATGGCGCATCTCCACCGCGCCAATTCCGCGAAAGGCATCCGCCACCTCGGGCAGCTCCGCCGTCACCAAGTGGTCGTATACATACACAGCCACTGCCGACATCTCTGAGTTGCTACCCCCCACATTATCCAGCATAGCTTCGGCATACCGCCGGTTCTTGCCTACCGCCTGTACTGGCGGATAGGGCTCCGGCACACAGTACTCGTCCGCGCTGTATCCATATCCCTCCATGACCATCCTCCTTTTATTTGGTCTCCTCCCTCCATTCCTATGAATTCTCCGGCACGTCCCATACGTGTTCTTCCCTCTGCGCCGTCTTAAATCTAATATTAAAAATTATATTTCATTGTTTTTTATATTGATATTTGGCAAGAGATGGTGGTATACTAAGTCCATCAAGCTTGGATGCAGGTGATTCTTATGGACGAACGCATGGAATATCAGCGCTGCCGCTTTGACCTCCCCCGCCCCAAGGCCCGGCGGCTGCGCGAGGAGAAGGGAAGGGACCCCTATGACGGGCTGCGCCCCTGGTCGGCCGTCACCCACGGCGCCGGCGTGGGCCTGGGCATTCTGGGAGCTGTCCTCCTGCTGCTGCGGACAGTGCAGACCGGTGCGGCCTGGCGGCTGGTCCCCTTTGCCGTCTATGCCGCCAGTATGATCGGCCTCTACACCGCCAGCACCCTTTACCACTGCCTGAATACCGACGTGAAAGGCCGTATTGCCCTGCGGAAGTACGACCACATCTCCATCTACTTTCTCATTGCGGGCAGCTATACCCCCATCTGCCTCATCGCCCTGCCCCCCGCCTGGGGCCGGACCATGACCGCCATTGTCTGGGCGCTGGCCGCAGCCGGCACCGTCATGGCGCTGCTGTGGATCAACGCCCCCCGGTGGGTCACCTCCGGCATTTACATCTTCATGGGCTGGATGGCGGTGTTCATGCTGCCCGCCCTGCTGAAGTATCTGCCCTCCGCCGGCTTTTTCTGGCTGTTTCTGGGCGGCGGCCTCTACACCGTCGGCGGCGTGCTCTACGCCGTCAAGTGGCCCGGACGGAACAACCCCCGCTTCGGCTGTCACGAGATCTTCCACGTCTTTATCCTGCTGGGCAGCATCGCCCACTTCTTCCTCATGTACCGTGTGATCGTTTACCTTTAACACATCAGGAGGATTGTCTTATGGATTCCTATCAACTGACCTGCTGCTCCACTGCAGACCTGAGCGCGGACTACTTTCAGGAGAAATGCATTCCCTACGTCCCCTTCCATGTGCAGATGGACGGGAAGGAGTACCCCGACGACCTGGGGCAGAGCCTTCCCTTTCCCACCTTTTACGCCCGCATCGCCGCAGGGGCCACCCCCACCACCTCCCAGGTGAATGTGGAGGAGTTCAAGGCCTTTTTCACACCTTTTCTGGAGGCCGGGCAGGACATCCTGCATCTGTCGCTATCCAGTGGGCTGTCCGGGGCCTGGCAGTCCGCCTGCATTGCCCGGGATGAACTGGAGGCCCGCTTCCCGGAGCGGCGCATCCGCGTGGTGGACAGCCTGGGGGCCTCCTCGGGCTACGGGCTGCTGCTGGACGCCGCCTGGGAGCGCCGGAAGGCCGGGGCCGGCCTGGATCAGCTGGCCGACTGGCTGGAGGCCCACAAGCTGGAGGTACATCACTGGTTCTTCTCCACCGACCTGACCAGCTATAAGCGGGGCGGCCGCATCTCTCCCACAGCGGCGGCGGTGGGGACTCTGCTGGGCATCTGCCCTCTGCTGAACATGGACCATCTGGGCCGCCTGCTCCCCCGGGAAAAGGTCCGCAGCAAGAGCCGGGTCATCCAGCGCATGGTCCAGAAGATGGCTGAGCACGCCCAAGGCGGCGCAGCCTACTGCGGCAAGTGCTTCCTGTGCCACTCGGCCTGTCCGGAGGACGCTCGGGCGGTAGCCGACCTGGTGGAGGCCCGCTTCCCCAGTCTGGACGGGCGGGTGGTCATCAACAGCGTAGGCACGGTGATCGGCGCCCATACCGGCCCAGGCACCGTGGCTCTCTTCTTCTGGGGTGATAAGCGGACGGATTGACGCGGCAAGCCCCCGGGAGCAATTATGTGCTCCCGGGGGCTTGTTTCATAAGTACCTGCGGGCCGCCGGGCCGCAGGGCAGGATAGGACTTCTCCTTCCGGCACAAGCGGCGGCAGTCCGCGCTCACTCCTCCGGCTCTGCGGCGGACTCTTCCGGGGGCAGCTCTCCCTTTGTACCCACGCAGCGGTTGATGGGGGTTCCCAAGTTGTGGAACTTCTCCTCATAGTCGGTCATCACCCCACAGATACCGTTTTCGTGCAGGTCCCGGGTGACCTCGCCCAGGGCATAGCCCGCCCGTGGGAACTGGAACAGCGACCATTCGAACAGCCCGCTGTTGTCCGTCTTGAAGTGGATCTGCCCCCCGTCGGAGAGCACCTGGCGGTAGAGCCGCAGGAAATTTTCGTGGGTCAGCCGCCGCTTGGCATGGCGGTTGGTGGGCCAGGGGTCGCAGAAATTGAGGTAGATGCGCTCCACCTCGCCGGGGGCAAAAAACTCCGTCAGCCGGGCCACGTCGGCGTCGATGAAAAAGACATTGTTCAATCCGGCGGCCTTGGCCCGCTCCATGGCGATGACCATGGCGTCCGGCACCCGCTCCACCGCCACGAAAAGGACATCCGGCTCCGCCGCCGCCGTCTCGCAGGTGAAGCGGCCCTTGCCGCAGCCCAGCTCCAGGCGCAGTTCACAGCCGGGCGTCCCCTTCTCCCGCCAGCGGCCCCGCCACTGCTGGGGATCGGTCACCAGATAGTCCGCACAGCGCTCCATCCGGGGAATCAGATTGGGCTTTTTCCGCATACGCATCGCGTGGTCTCCTCTCTCTGCTCGTCGTATATCCGGCAGTCAGTGTACCACATTTTTTCTCAGAAGTCGAATCTTTTTCTTGTGCTTTTCCCCCGGCCGTACTACGATAGAGTGGTCCCGATACTTCGAAGTCAGGAGGATTTACCATGAAATACGAAATCATCGGTGAGCCCATGCCCGTGGTGGTCTGCGAGCTGGCCCCCGGCGAGACCATGATCACAGAGAAGGGCTCCATGTGCTGGATGAGCCCCAACCTGGAGATGAGGACCAACGCCGGCGGCGGCCTCGGCAGGGCCTTTGGCCGGATGTTCTCCGGCGAGTCCATGTTCCAGAACACCTACACTGCCCAGGGCGGCCCCTGCCGGATTGCCTTCGCCTCCAGCTTTCCCGGCTCCATCCGGGCGGTGGAGATCGACCCCGCCCGCCCCATCGTGGTCCAGAAGTCCGGCTTCCTGGCCTCCGAGGCCGGGGTAGAGCTGTCCGTCTTTTTTCAAAAGAAGGCGGGCGCGGGCTTCTTCGGCGGCGAGGGCTTCATCCTGCAAAAGCTCTCGGGTCGGGGCACGGCCTTCCTGGAGGTGGACGGCTACGCCGTGGAATACAACCTGGCTCCCGGCGAGCAGATGGTGGTGGATACCGGCAATCTGGCCATGTGCGACGCCACCTGCTCCATTGATATCCAGGCCGTCAGGGGCGTGAAAAACGTCCTGTTCGGCGGAGAGGGGCTGTTCCATACCATCGTCACCGGGCCGGGCCGGATCGTGCTCCAGACCATGCCGGTCAGTGGCTTTGCCGCGGCGCTGGCCCCCTTCTTCCCCACCGGCAGCAACTGAGCCTGCACGCAATGCGCCCCGCCGGAGCCGGCGGGGCGCTCTTCTCATTCCGCTTCCGTGCGGCGGAACTTCCGGGGCTCCTGTCCCCGGGCCACCCGGGTCAGGCCGTGGATGTGCCGGGAGAGCATCATCAGCGTCAGCGTCAGCACCAGCATTCCGGCCTCGGCACCGCCCAGCCAGAAGGCAGGCAGCACCGCCGCCGCCGGGATGACCAGGGCCCCCACAGGCAGATACCCGGTACTGAGCACCACTGCCAGCCCCAGAATGCAGCTCACGGTCCCCCACAGCGGGAAGGCCAGTACCAGGGCGGCGCAGGTCACTGTCACCCCTTTGCCGCCGTGGAAGCCGCTCCAGAAGGGGAAATTATGGCCCAGGGCCGCGCCCAGTCCGGCGTATAGGACGGCCAGGCGGCCCAGATCAGGAGCCAGCAGCAGACGGCACAGGGCGCAGGCCAGGGCGGTCTTGAGTAGGTCGCCCGCCAGCACCAGGGCCCCCGCCCCCTTTCCCAGCGCACCGGCAATGTTAGCCATGCCTGGATTCCCGCTCCCCAGCGTCCGGGCGCCCCGACCGGTCTTCCATCGGGCCACCACCTCGGCGGTGAGCAGACAGCCGCAGACATACCCTGCGGCCAGGCAGATCAGACGTTCCATCTTCCAGAAGCTCCCTTCTCCCATTCTGAGGGTAGTATATCCCATCTCCCCGGAAAATCCACCTCTTTTTGTAAAATCCGTTGCCTCTCCCCCTGCAAAATGCTATAGTAATGTCTACGGAATAAACCGCCAAGCGGTTTATTCGTGCGGCCACTGCCGAAACCCAAATCAAAAAGAGGTCATCTGCCATGCACAATGAACTGACGCAAAAGGATATCCGCCTCATGCGGGAGGAGCTGGACTACCGCCGCATCCAGCTCCGGCCCAAGCTGCTGGAGGCCGTCAAGGAGGCCCGCGGCTTCGGCGATCTGAGCGAGAACTTTGAGTACAAGGCCGCCAAGCAGGAGAAGAACCGCAACGAAAGCCGGATCCGCTTTCTGGAGAACATGATCCGCACCGCGGTGGTCATCTCCGACCGGGCGGATGCCGACACGGTGGGGCTCTACGACCGGGTGACGGTCTATCTGGAGGACGAGGGCGACGAGGAGACCTATCAGGTCGTCACCACCATGCGGCAGGACGCACTCCACGGCCTGATCAGCAAGGAGTCCCCTCTGGGCAAGGCCCTGCTGGGCAGGCGGGTGGGCGAGCGCTTCCACATTCAGGTCAATGACCGCTACGGTTACGACGCAGTGGTCCGGGCCATCCAAAAGGGGCAGGACGACGGGTCCGTGCCCCTCAGCAGCTTCTGACCATCCGTCCCACGCCAAAACAAAAAAGGGATGCCGCTTGATCAAGCGGCATCCCTTTTTGCGTGCCGTCGTCCGGCGCTGGTCACAGTCCCAGCATCTGGCGGGCTCTTTTTGCTATTTTCGCCCTGAGTGGCTTACATATTCCATCCTCAAAATAACGAAAAAGACACGCAAAATGTCATGGATAAATGAGGCTTCGGTAGTTTGTATGGGTAGCATATTGAGAAATTGAATCTCTGATTCAGAGAGGTGCATAACACCTCTTGATTACCTCAATGCATTGGGGTACAAGGCTGTCAAGGGCGGCGGAGATGGGGCACAGCCGGTGCCTTTATGGCCTTGCGTCCCAATGCTACAAGCGTCATCCAGGAAATCCGTTTCAGAACAGCAAATAAGAACAGGAAAGCCTTGATATTGTTAGCCTTTCAGCAGTTTTCTTGCCCACACAAACTATCGAAAAGCCTTTAATCGCGGGTAAAATTACGTCTTTCAAGGTTCTTTAATTACGTTTTGTGTGTCTCGTTACAGCCGGATAGCCGTACCGCCATCTCAGTTTCAGCATATCCACAAAGTTCATACCGTTCCACCCCGCCACCAGGGACAATGGCAGAAAAATGGTGGTAACGATGGCGAGGGTCTTCATAATTCGGTTCTGTCGGATGTCGATCTCAGCCTGGAACAGCTCCCGTACCTGCAGAACGTATTCCCGCAGCGTCCGGGCGGCCTCATCCCTCAGACGGCCGCTCTGCTTTTCCACCATCCGAAACATTCGTAGCTCATTTTCGCAAAAATACCCGTTCTCATCCTCCAGCAGCGCGCAGACCATATCGTCCAATTGGATATCATACTGGACCCACTCGGTCAATTCCTGCGCAGTGCCGTCATTCCGGGATCGAACACCAGGACCGGCCCTCCAGCGACGTCAGAGTCCGGCCAATCCGGTATTGATACATAACGCTCCTCCCTTTGATTCAGACCGCCGAACCCGGGCACCGCAGCGGTCGTTGCTCCGTTTCAGATTATGTGCGAACTTTTATGCCTTCAGCAGATCCCCCAGAAGCTCCTTTTCCGCGAACAAAGCCGCAGCGCCTCCGGTGTGGAGGAATACTGCCGTGCTGCCCTTTGGAATTTTTCCGGTGTGCAGATAGTCCAGCATTCCGGCAAGTCCCTTTCCGGTGTAAACAGGGTCCACCACCAGCCCCTCTTTTCTGGCCAGGATACGGATCGCCTCGTTGGATGCTTCGTTGGGCTGCTCATATCCCGGCAGATAGTAGCCAGGGTCGATGTGCAGGTCCTCCCGCTGTACCCGAAGCCCATCCGGCGCACCGAGCAGAGATAAGGTGCCATTGGCCAGGCGAACAATGTCATCCGGATAATCGGGACCTTTTTTATTGACGTTTATGGAGATAATCTCCGTATCAGAACCCAAAAGCGCGCGGGCAGCCTGAAGTCCGGCCAGCGTGCCGCCGGAACCGGTGGCGTGGAACAGGTAATCGGCGTGCAGCCCCAGGGCTGCCATCTGGCTCTCCAGTTCTATGAATCCTTCCACAAAGCCCACTGAGCCAAGCTCCGTCGCACCGCCCACAGGAATATCCCAGCAGATATGCCCCTGTTGGATGAGCTACTGCCGATAGGCTTCTCCTGTGGCAGCGTTTCGTTTTTTCAGTTCCTCTACGGACTCGCCCTCCCGGCGGCTGGTAATATGGATCTCGGCGCCGTAAAGCCGGTCCAGCAGCATGTTGCCCCGCAGGTCCTCTTCACTGGGATCGATCAGCGCGTAAAGGAAGAGCACCGGCTTCACGCCGCAGCGGCAGCAGGCGCCGGCGGTCTCCATGGCGTGATTGGATTGAGTTGCGCCGTAGGTGAATGCGTATTCTGCCCCGGCCGCTTTCGCCGCGCCCAGAATATACTCCAGCTTCCGGATCTTGTTGCCGCCAAACAGGCTGACGCCGCTGAAATCCTCCCGCTTGACGTACAGGTTTACGCCGGTCTCCTGGGAAAGCGTCTCCAGCTTGTGCAGCGGTGTGGGGTAAAATCCCAGGGAAACCTTAGGAAATTTAGAGAAAAGCTCATGCACCTTTGTATTATCCAAACGAATACCTCCCCAACCTCAGGTATCCATAACGGCTCCATCGCTGGACAGCCGGGTGACCACCTTTCTGCGTTCGAAGGGGAACCGGGTCTCAGCGTCGTCGATCAACTCAATACCCAAACCGGGCTTATCCGAGACCAGCAGGAAGCCCTGCTCGCATACCGGCATTTCCTTCACGATATCGCAGGCGCGGAATACGGATGCGTTGGTCTTATCATAGACAAACCGGGCGTGTGCCGCCTGATCGTTGGGGTCCGGGTACTCCTGAATGGTGAAACAGGGGGTCGCGGCGTCCAGTTGAATGCAGGCGGCAGTGGCCACGGGACTCAGCGGGTTATGGGGAATGATCCCCAGCTGGTTAGCCTCTGCAATGGCAGAAATTTTCTTTGCACCGGTAAAGCCGCCGCAGAGTCCGATGCTGACCCGCAGATAGTCCACACCGCAGCGCCGCACCAGCATCTCATATTCCTGAGGCGTATGGATTCGCTCGCCGGTGGCCAGAGGGATCCGGATCTTGGAGGCTACCAGCGCCATCGCGTCAAAGTTGTCAGGGATAAGCGGATCCTCATAGAACATGGGCAGGAAGGGCTCCAGCTGCTGAGCCAGGGCAATGGCCTGTGCGGGGTTCATGCGCCGGTGGTTTTCGATGCACAGGTCCACATCGTTGCCCAGCGCTTCCCGGATCTTTCCGATCCGCTCCGCACCGCCGCTGATCATAGAGGCATAGGTTTCAAAGTACGGCTCGGAGCGGGGCTCGTCCAGGAAGGGAGACAGGTGGCCGACAGCGGTAAATCCCTTTTCCTTTTCTGCCAGACAGTTGTCCAGTAGCTCCCCGAAGCTCTTTCCAGAGACATGGGAGTAGACCCGGATCTTGTCCCGGCACTTTCCGCCCAGCAACTGGTAGACAGGGACTCCCAGTGCCTTACCTTTTATATCGTAGAGTGCGATATCAATGGCACTCAGCGCTCCCATTACTGCAGCACCCCGGAAATGGAAGCAGCGGTACATATACTCCCAGTGGTGCTCGATATCCATGGGGTTCTTTCCAATCAGATATTCCCGAAAGGACTCAATCACCTCTCCCGAGGACAGAAGAAAGCCCCAGTCGCCAGACTCGCCCAGACCCGTGATCCCTTCATCGGTAAAGACCTTGACAAACAGAAACTTATTGACCGGGATAACTTTTACATCAGTGATTTTCATCTTGCTCTCCTTCTCATTGTGTCTGTTCCATGGCAGCCTTGATAAAAGCGGGAGCTTTCCGGCATTTTTCTGTGGTAACCGTGCAGGGGGAGAACCGCAGCCCCTGGGCCTGGGGCACCACATAGATATGCTGATCCATCAGGATTCGGGCGGTCTCCACAGGGTTTTTGCAGGGAATGGCCACAAAATAGCCGTACTGATAGGGGCAGATTTCCAGGCTGGCCTCCTTCGCCGCAGCGCAGAAGGTCCGTCCCCGGTTGGTAATGGTGTTTCGGAACACGGCCCGCTCCTGACTGACCCGCTCACGAATCTCCGGGTTCAGGTTGATGTCCACCAGGATCTTTTGTGCCATGTGAATCGCATTGGACCAAGTGGAACGGGAGGAATAGGACATCGCCTGCTTGAAAACAGCAGCGGATTCCGCAGTCGAGCCCAGGCATACCAGTGCGCCGCAGCGCATGCCGCACATGGTGTAGCTTTTGGACATGCTGAAAATCAACAGTGTCATGGTGTTGGCAGGCATGTCAAAAATGGCGTCAAAGATCTCCCGGCTTTCTTCAAAGCTGCCGGCAAAGTCGATGTAGGACACATCCAGGCAGAAGGTCAGGTTTTTATCCGGATTGGCTGCGGCATGCTTTTTCAGAATGGCAACAGTCTGTTCCATTTCCTGCTTTGTCATGGAGTAGCCCGTGGGATTGTTGGCTGGGGTGTTCAGAATCATCAAAAGCTGCTCCTGCACGGCCAGAATCTCTCCGATAGCCCGATCCATACCTTCCAGATTAAAGGTGTTTTCCCGGTTGAACATATCAAAGGTAACCATTCTGCGGCCATGCTCTTCGCAGATGTTTTTGTAGGGTCCCCAGATCCAGTTGGTGGTCAGCAAGGCGTCTCCAAAGTTCAGGAAGTTCCAGATCGCGTGGCGCAAAGCGCCGCATCCACCGGGGGTGGCCACAGATTCCACATAAAACCGGTCCAGACACTTACCGAACAGAGAGATCTGCACGGCCTCGTTAAATCCCTTGATGCCTGCAATGGGGGCATAGCTGCATATGTCCTCGACCGGCATCTGGCGGATCATCCGCTCTACAGTAGGAAGTACCATAAGCTTCCCGTCGTCATCCAAGCACTCACCCAAGGTGGCGTTGATGACAGCGTCCTCGCCCAGAGCGGCAGCATCCGCTTTGGCCCTCTGGGACGCGGTAAAAATCTGATCCGGCGCATACTGACGGATGGCATGGGATGCAAGAGTTACATAATCCACAAGGTTCCTCCTTTCACATTTCCGGGTCCAGTCTCGGGGGTACGGGACGGTCGGTATAAGCCATCATTTCGTCTATGTCTCCGGGGAAGGGTTGGAAAGAAAATTGCGGATTTTCTTCTAGGTATTTCATTGCATAGGCCGCATAGGCGGCCACGCCGTAGGGCAGCGCGTCCGTATCCAGGTCAAACTGTGGATTGTGGAGCCCCTGGGTCGTCCCCTTCTCCGGGCAGCCGGTACCCAGCAGCCCCATCATGCCGGGGTAGTAGCTGCAGAGCACGCCGAAACTCTCCGAGCTCATTTCCGGCTCCTTTTCCGCGATCTGCGTGATCTCGGGAAACACTTCCCGAAAAGCGCTCCGCGCCAAAGCCGCAGCCTCCCGGTGGTTGAGCTGTGCCATGCTGGGACCGGTGAAAACCCCAAACTCCGCCTGACAGCCGTACAGGTCGGCGTTGGCTGTAATGATCTGGCGCAGTTTTTTCTTAAATCGGCTTCCGGATTTCGAATTGTAAAACCGGCAGGTGCCCTTGAATTCCAGCCGCTGCGGAACGATGTTTCTCTTTGCGCCGCAGTGGACACTTCCAATATTTACAGTAAGAATATCCTGCGGAGGAATGCACTTCATTCGGAAGGTATTCAGATCGTTTGCAATGGCCACGAAGCAGTCCAGAGGGTTATTGGCCAGATCCGGCCGGGAGCCGTGGCCGCCCGTCCCGGTAAGGGCAATTTCAAAGTTTACGTTTCCTGCATGTCCGGGACCTTCCTCCAGCCAGATAGAACCGGTAGGCAGGTCGGGAGCCACATGGAGACCGACGCAACTGTCGATTCGGATCTTCTTACTTTGGATGTACTTCAAAATATAATAGTAGTTGCAGCCGCCCTCTTCGCCGCGCTCAAACAGCAGATAAACTCTGCCTCGAAGGGTGGCGTCACCCTGGCGCAGTTGCTTCAAAACGCCGGCCGCACCGAGCAGCATGGCCATGTGGGCATCGTGGCCGCACATATGGGACACACCGGGCACGGCGCTTTGATAGGCCCTCGAAAATGTTCCATTGGTTTCAGACTCCTGTATGGGCAGCGCGTCGCAGTCCGCCCGTAACAAAACATGGGGGGCGTCCGGTGCGTTGGCGTCAGCCCAGTCCAGATGTGCCAAAATACCTCCATCGGGGATCACCGTAAAAGGGATGTCGCTCTTTTGCAATTGAGCCGCGATGGCGGCCATTGTGGACTGTTCTCTGGCGGAAAGCTCGGGTGCGCAGTGAAAATATTTCCGCAGCGCCAGAACCTCTGTCTGGCAGGCCAGACTCAGTTCTCGAATTTTTTCAGCTTCCATAATACCTCCCTCGCCCGTTTCCGGGGCGGAACCTCCCGCGGAATGGGCGGGTTTTCATCGACAGAAAAAGAAAACGGAGTGTTCAATGGATTCTGAACACTCCGAATGTCTTACGATGCGATCGGTATGATATTCTGATTGTTGCAGACCTGTTAAGCTTTTGCAACGCCTTTTTTCTTGTCCTTGGCGGATTTGATCATGGGAATAACGATGAACGCCAGGGAGATGACCAGCAGCGCACAGCTCAAGGGTCTGGTCACGAAAACAGCCAAATTGTTGTGAGAGAACACCATGCTCTGAACCCAGTTGCTTTCCATCATCTTGCCGAGAATGGAGGCAAGGATGAGGGGAGACTGCGGAATGTGGAACTTGTTAAAGAAGTAGCCAATCAGGCCAAAGGCGATAATCACATAAATATTGAAGATGTTGTTCTTAACAGCAAAGGCGCCGGTGACACACAGAACGATCACAATACCGCTGAGGATCTCCCGCTTCATACGCAGAACAGCGGTGGCGAATAGACTGGTGTAGCCAATAGCCAGAGGCAGCATGATAATGTTGGACAGCAGGAAGCCCAGCACGATCATGTAGGCTACATCAGGAGTGTTGTTGAACAGTGCGGGGCCGGTACGCAGACCCTGAATGGTCAGCGCGCTGAGGAACAGTGCTGAGGAAGAGTTGCCGGGAATACCCAGGGACAGCAGCGGCACCATGGAGGAGCCTACAACGGAGTTGTTGGCGCATTCGGGAGCGGCGATACCCTGAGGCACACCGGTACCGAATTTCTTGTCGGGATTACTGGTGACCGCTTGGTTATAGGCCATAAAGATGGCCATAATCATGCCGGCGCCGGGGATGATGCCAATAATGTTGCCGATGACGGTGGACTGTGCCCAGGTGGGAAGCAGTTCCCTGCATTCCTTCCAGTTGGGCAACTCCACCTTGGTTATCTTATTCTTTTGTTCCTTTAGGGCGGCGATAATCTCGTTGCCGTGGAAGCTCTCAAACAACTCCATAATGGAGGTGATACCAAACAGACCGATCAGCATGGGCACCAGAGAGATGCCGTCCTGCAGGTACATGTTGCCAAAGGTAAAGCGGGCGGAGCCGGTCTGGGGGTCCATGCCGATACAGCCGATCAGCAGGCCAAAGGCAATGGCAATGATGCTCTTGCCAACGTTCTCACCGGCCATACCCACGACGGAGGCAAAGCCCAGAACCGTCAGCATGAAGTATTCGGGAGGGCCGAAGCGCAGGGACTGCTGTGCCAGGAAGGGGCACAGGGTCAGAAGCACAATGGCCGACACCATGCCGCCAACCCAACTGGACATGGTGGCAATACCCAGAGCCTTGCCCGCACGGCCCTGCTGCGCCATGGGGTAGCCATCAAAGGCGGTAACGGAAGCGGAAGCCGTTCCGGGGATCTTTAGAAGGATAGCAGGGATAGAGCCGCCGCAGGCGGAGGCACAGTAGATACCGATCAGCAGGCCCATAGCCAGCTCCGTATCCATACCAAAAGTCATGGGCATCAGGACCGCCATGGTGATGGAGTCATTCAGACCGGGCAGAGAGCCGACCATCAGGCCAATAATGGTACCTAACAGGATACCGATCAAAGCGGGGGCAGAGCACAGGGCGCCCAGACCCGCAACAATGTTATTCAGCATACTAAAATCCCCCCGTTAAAAATCAAGGAAGAGCATCGGAAGGGGAACCTTCAGAATGATCTTGAAGAGCACGAAAATAACCGCGACCGCGATGCAGGCGCACAGGCCGATCACCGGCAGTTTCCGATAGTTCAGCAGCAGCATGATGCAGGCGCACAGCAGCAGCGTGGGAATGATGTAACCGATTCTGGGCAGCAGGATGGTGTACAACAGAATCATCAGCAGCAGAAGCAGCGCCTTCTCTACGCGCAGACCTTCAAAGTGAGTCGTCTTTTTCTTGGTGACCAGGATTTGAAGAATTGTAACAGCCACACCGATCAGCATAAGAACGGCACAGATTCGGGGAAATGTAGCGGCAGATTTCGGCTTAATGGACTCGGCCTTTATCAGCACAAAGATTCCAAGCGCGGCCATTACTACAGGCAGGGATAGTTCAAGAAGAATATCCTTCTTTTTCATATGCAATCCTCCAGGGATAAACTCGTGCGGAATCGGGCGTCGCCGCCCCCAACCGGAAGCTGAAAAGCTTCCTGTTGGGGGCCTTGCCAATCAATCACTGATTCATGAAAGCGACAACGTCGGCTAGGGCCGCGCTGGCATCCCGAGCGTACTGCTGGAACTCTTCAGCACCCATGTACAGATAGGGGATTCCAGCCTGCTCCATGGAGTCGATGAAGGCCTGAGACTGAGCGACCTCTTCAAAGACGTTCTTCAGCGTTTCGAACTCAGCGTTGGGAACGCCGGCGGGGCAGGCGAAGCCACGGAAGGCGCCGTCAACCAGGGGAACGCCGCACTCGGTATAAGTGGGTACATCGGGGACCTTGTCAGAACGCTCGGACAGAGCAATGGCCAGAGCCTTGACGGTACCGTCGTTAATGGCGTCAATGATCTCGCCTAGGGGGAAGATAGCGGCGTCGGTATGGCCGCCGATCAGCTCCTGCTTCTGGGTGGGAGCGCTGTCGCAGTGGATGTAGGCAAAGTCGGCGCCGGTAGCCATCTGGATCTTAACACCATCGAGGTGATGGGCGGTCATAGCCCCGGAGGTAGAAACGTTGATGGTCTTCTCCTTGGCGGCGGCGATCAGCTCTTCAAAGGTGTTGTAGGGGGAGTTGGCGGGAACCAGAATCACTTCGGGATCGAAGCAGACGCAGGCAAGAGGCTTGAAATCCTCCAAGACGAAGTCCACTTCCTTCAGCTGGGGGTTGTTTACGACGGAGCTGGTGTAGGCCAGCAGAGTGTAGCCATCGGGAGCAGAGTTCTTAACGGTGGTCTGACCAACAGCGCCGCCGCCGCCGCTGACGTTCTGCACGATTACGGAGTGACCATTGAAGCTCTTGCCGATGGCATCGGTCATCAGGCGGGTGGTCAGGTCAACGCCGCCGCCGGCGTCGTAGGGAACGACCATAGTGATGTCCTTGGTGGGAAACTCAACGGGAGCAGTGCTCTCAGCGAGAGCGCCGCTCGGAGCAGGAGCAGGAGTGCTTGCAGGGGGCTTGGCGCCGCATCCGGAAAGGACAGAGATAGCCAGAACAGCAGTGCAAGTCAGTGCTAGAATTCTTTTCTTCATAGTCTTTCTCCCTTTTTATTTTTTTACAAAGCCTTAACGGCATTTGTAAGTCGATGGAGCGCTTCCTCGACCGTGGAACGAGGAGCGGCGATGTTCATACGCGCATAGCCCTCGCCCTCGGGGCCGAAGGACATACCGCTGTTAAAGCCTAGCTTGGCAATTTCAACCAGCCACTTATCCAAGGCTTTCTGACTTTCAAATCCCAGACCGCGGCAATCCAGCCACAGGAGATAGGTGCCTTCGGCGTGGGTGACTTCAATTCCGGGAACATCCTTCAGGGTCTGCTCCACCAGATCCCGGTTCTTTTCCAGATAGGCCACGAGCTGATCCGCGTAGTAATCGCACTGCTCATAGGCAGTATAGAAAGCAATGGTACCGCAGATGTTCTCGCCGATGGCCTTATTGTTCACCAGCATCTCGTGAACGGCGCTCTTCAGAACAGGGTTGGAGGCAATAAACGCAGCCGTCCGGAAGCCGGGCACGTTAAAGGTCTTGCTGGGGTTCATAAAGGACACGGTGATCTCCGCGAATTCAGGACAGATGCTGGCGAAGGGGATATGCTTATGGCCGCTGTAGACGACATCCTGATGAATCTCATCCGCAATGACCGTCACATGATGCTTGATGCACAGCTTGCCCATACGGGTCAGTTCTTCTCTGGTGAACACTCGCCCGGTGGGGTTCTGGGGGTTACAGAGAATAAATAGCTTGGTCCGATCATCGCTGAGCATCCGCTCCAGTTCTTCCCAGTTGACCTCAAACCGGCCGTTCACATTCACCAGAGCGTTGCGCAGCAGATGCCGGCCATTGTGATCGGACAGATCCTTGAAGGGCGGATAGCAGGGAGTCTGGATCACGATGTTGTCACCGGGCTGGCTCAGTGCCCTGACAGCACAAATCACACCGCCGATTACACCGGGAGAGTACTCAACCCAGGACGGATCTACATCCCACCCAAAACGAACCTTCTGCCATCTGGCACCGGCCTTCTTCAGCCGCTCGCTGTTGAAGGTATAGCCGTAGACGCCCTCCTGCATACGGGCCACCACAGCGTCAACGACAGGCTGGGGACACTTGAAATCCGTGTCCGCAATCCACATAGGGATTACATCCGGTCCGTACTGGTTGTACTTCTTGGCGTCGGTTCCTCTGCGTTCGACATATTCATCGAAATCATGTACCATTTCCACAGTTACCACCTCTGTAATTTCCGCTGTTCAGCATATAGTCCGCAAGGCAGCTTGTATACTAAATTTACTTTCTACTCTACCGAAGCCTCGTATTTTAATGCCCAGGGAATGCTATCCTCAAACTTGCTGCCATGCAGTTTACAGGCTTTGGCGGTGACGGTGGTTTCATATTCAAGCTTGTCATTCAGGATGTCCTTCCTTGTCCTTTTCCAAATTTTTCTCTTGGCCCGCTTTTTGGTATACCATCGTTGCAACTATACCACCTCAAAGCTATGGTTGTAAAGGTGTTTCTGTTTATTTCTACATTTTACCCAATTTTTTCAATGCATTTTTTGAGGAAACCACAAAATTTGTGTTCTATCTTCCATTTCATTTTTCGGTATGCTATAATTCTAATGGTATACCAATAAAGTGGCTTTCCCATCTGCAGCGCGGTGGCGACGAGCAGCAGGGCCCCCTCCTATTGCCGCACCCCATTCTTTGCTTTTTGGCCCAAATTGGAATGCCACGCGCCGTTTCCCCGCCTCCGTTCCCGGCGGTATCATATCCTGAACATGTTAGAAAGAGGTCAATATGCTTACACAACAGCTTTCTGATTTCCTTCACGGCCTGCGCTATCAGGACCTCCCTGAGCAGGCCGTGGACAGCGCCAAAATGTGTGTGGAGGACCTGATCGGCGTGGCTTTTGCCGGCTCGGTCCTGCCCCAGGGCAAAATCTGGAGGCGTTACATTTCCCAGCAGCCCCAGCGCCCGGAGGCCACCGTCTGGGACGGCCGCCTGAGCCGTTTCTCCTGCGAGAACGCCGCCGCGCTGAACGCCGCTTATTCCCATGTCATCGACATGGATGACGTCCATAATTCCTCCATCACCCACCTGGGCGTCGTCACCATCCCCACCGCCCTCGCCGTCGGTCAGAAGCACCACAGCTCAGGCCGCGAAATCCTGGCCGCCATCGCTGCCGGCTACGAGGCCGGCGCCCGCATCGGCGAGGCGATCAACCCCGGCGCCTATCACTACTGGCATACCACAGGAGTGGTGGGGAGCTTCTCCTCCGCGGTGGCCGCCGGTAAGCTGTTGGGTCTGACCCCCGAGCAGTTCCTGAGCGCCATGGGCTCCGCCGGCACCCAGTCCGCGGGCCTCTGGCAGTTCATCCAGGACGGCGCCATGAGCAAGACGCTCCATACCGCCAACGCCACCCTGTGCGGCATCCGTTCGGCGGAGCTGGCCGCCCTGGGCTTTACGGCCGCGCGTGACATCCTGGGCGGCGAGAGGGGGTTCCTGGGCGCCATGACCGCCGACCATCACCCCGAGGCCCTGACCCGCGGCCTCGGAAGCCAGCCCTATCAGATCCAGACCAATTCCTTCAAGCCCTACGCCTGCTGCCGTCACACTCACTCTGCCGATTATTGTGTAGAGCTGCTGAAAAAGAAATACGCCCTGGACCCGGCGCGCATCGTCCGGATCACCGACTACACCTATCAGGTGGCCAAGGACAACGTGGATGCGCCCGCCCCCGCCACACCCTACGGTTTCAAATTCAGCGTCCAGTACTGCATCGCCGCTGCCTTCCTCTACGGCAGCCTGACCGACGAGGTGTTCTCCGCCGACAAGACCAACGCCCCCGCCGCCCGCGCCCTGATGGACAAGGTCACCGTGGTGGTGGACCCCGCCCTGGAGGGCCTGTATCAAGCCGACCACAACCAGTGGCCGCACCGGCTGGAAGTGGAGCTGGACGACGGCACCCGGCTGATCCAGCAGATGGAATACCCCTTTGGGGACTTCAACAACCCCTTTACCTGGGACGACGCCCACACTAAGTTTTTTGCCGTGACCAAAGGCATCCTTCCGAGGGTCGAGGCAGAGGAACTCACCCGCCGCATCGCCGCTCTGGAGGAACTGAACGATATCAACGACCTTTTCTCTCTCCCCTGTGCCGCCGTCGTCTGACGGCCCGCCGGCTGATCGGTCCGCGTGGGTATACCATCACTATCCTCACAGAATGACCGTATCCGATCGAAGCATCGGAGAAAAGGAGTGTAGTTTATATGAATCCCAATGAGGAACTGATCCGCGCATCCGTCCACGACGCCGTTATCCGTGCCGTCACGGAGATCTCGGCGGACGCCAAGGGCCTGCTGGAAGACGCGCTGGCCCGGGAGACCAACGAGACGGCCAAAAGCATGCTCTCTTCCATGGTGGAGAATCTGTCCATTGCCAAGCAGGCCGACAAGGCGGTATGCCAGTCTCCCGGTTACCCCACCGCCTGGCTGACCTACGGGGACGAAAATATGCCTCACTGCGTCAAGGATGCCATTGCCGAGGCCGTGGCCGAGGCCACCAAGAAAGGCTATCTGCGCCCGAGCATGGTGGACCCGTTGACCCGCGTCAACTCCGGCAACAACACCGGCAAGGGCGTGCCCAACATCGAGTATGAATATGTCCCCGGCCAGAAGTATGTGGATTTCATCATCAGCTTCAAGGGCTGCGGGGCGGAGCTGGGCAACGCCATGCAGATCATGACCACCGCCAAGCTGGGCAAGAACCTGTCCGGCCTGAAGCGCTTCATTCTGGAGACCGCCATCAACGCCGGCGGCAAGCCCTGCCCCCCCTACGGCATCGGCATCGGCATCGGCGGTCCGATGGACGTGGCCGCCCAGCTGAGCCGCAAGGCCATCCCCACCCGCCGCTGGGACGATGTGAATCCCGATCCCGAGCTGGCCACCCTGGAGACCGAGCTCAAGGACGCCATCAACTCCCTGGGTCTGGGCGCCGCCGGCACCGGCGGCGACACCGTCTGCCTGGCCCTGAAGATGGAGCGCGCCCACACCCACACCGCCATCGCCCCGGTCTGTATCAACTTCCACTGCTGGGTCGCCCGCCGGGCCGGCATCCGAATTCATGATGACGGACACGTGGAAAAGCTGTTATAATTGGGAGCGAAAGGAGATTGCATCATGGCTACCTATCATCTGTCCACCCCTCTGCAGGAGGAGGATATGCGCAAGCTGGTCATCGGCGACGTGGTCTATCTGACCGGCCACATTTTTACCGCCCGTGACATGGCCCACCTGAAAATCCGCGGCCTTCTGGAGGAGGGCCGGCCTCTGCCCAAGGACTTCACCGGCGCCGCCGTGTTCCACGCCGGACCCGTAGCTCTGAAGAACGAGGACGGCTCCTGGCGTCTGAACGTCATCGGCCCCACCACCTCCATCCGCATGGAGCCCTACGCCGATGTGGTGGGCAAAATGGGCATCCGGGCCGTCATTGGCAAGGGCGGCATGGCCGAGGACACCGTCCGGGCCTGCAACGCGTATGGATATGTCTACCTGCAGGCGGCGCCCGGCTGCGCTGCCAAGCTGGCCCAGGGCGTGGAGAAGATCAACGACGTGACTTGGTTCGAGCTGGGCATGCCGGAGGCCATCTGGGACCTCCAGGCCAAGGAGTTCGGCCCCCTGGTGGTAGGCATGGACACCCACGGCGGCAGCATCTACGCCAGCCTGAAGCAAGCGGCCTTCGAAAAAATTGACGCCCTTTATCCGGCGTAATGTAAGGAGAGATCACACAATGGAATACCGCATCGAGCGCGACAGCATGGGTGAGATGCAGGTCCCGGCGGACCGCTACTGGGCGGCCCAGACCCAGCGGAGTTACCAGAACTTCAAGATCGGCACCGAAAAGATGCCTGTGGAGATCGTCCACGCCTTCGGCATTTTGAAGAAGGCCGCCGCCATGGCCAACCACGGCCTTGGCAAGCTGGACGACGCCAAATTTCAGGCGATCTGCGCCGCCTGCGACGACGTGATCGCCCACAAGCTGGACGACCACTTCCCCCTGGTGGTGTGGCAGACGGGCTCCGGTACCCAGAGCAACATGAACGTCAACGAGGTGGTGGCCAACCGCGGCAACGAGATTGCGGGCGGGAAGCTGCTCCACCCCAATGACCATGTGAACATGTCCCAGAGCTCCAACGACACCTTCCCCACCGCCATGCACATCGCGGCTGCGGTGGAACTGGAGGACAAGCTCTTCCCCGCGCTGGATGCCCTGGCGGCCACCTTCCGCCGACTGGAGGCGGAAAACGCCGACGTGGTGAAGTCGGGCCGCACCCATCTTCAGGACGCGGTGCCCATCACCCTGGGCCAGGAGATCAGCGGCTGGCGGAATATGCTGGAGAAGGACCGGGCCATGCTGGAGCTGGCCCTTCCCGGCCTGCACGAGCTGGCCCTGGGCGGCACCGCCGTGGGCACCGGCCTCAACGCCCCCGCGGGCTTTGCCGAGGACGTGGCCAAGGCGGTCAGCGAGCTGACCGGCAAGCACTTCGTTACCGCCCCCAATAAGTTCCACGCCCTCACCAGCAAGGACGAGCTGGTCTTTGCCCACGGCGCTCTGAAGGCGCTGGCCGCCGACCTGATGAAGATCGCCAACGATGTGCGTTGGCTGGCCTCCGGCCCCCGCTGCGGCCTGGGCGAGATCCGCATCCCGGAAAACGAGCCCGGCTCGTCCATCATGCCTGGCAAGGTCAACCCCACCCAGTGCGAGGCGGTGACCATGGTGGCCGTTCAGGTCATGGCCAACGATGTGGCCGTGGGCCTGTCTGCCAGCCAGGGCAACTTCGAGCTCAACGTGTTCATGCCGGTGTGCATCTACAACTTCCTCCAGTCCGTCCGCCTGCTCACCGACTGCATGACCTCCTTTAACCAGAACTGTGCCCAGGGCATCACCGCCGACCGGGAGAAGTGCCGTCACAACCTCTACAACTCCCTGATGCTGGTCACCGCCCTGAACCCCTACATCGGCTATGACAACGCCGCCAAGACCGCCAAGCTGGCCCACAGGGAGAACATCTCCCTGAAGGAGGCCTGTGTGAAGCTGGGCTTCCTGACGGCGGAGCGGTTCGACGAGGTATTCCACCCCGAAGAGATGGTGTAAGGCCCCGCCGCCAAACTCCACCCACATTGAGAAAGGAAGCATCGACTCATGGATGAAATCAGTCAGAAGTCTCTGGACCTCCACTATGCCCTGCACGGCAAGATCGAGGTCATCGCCCGGAAGCATGTGGAGACCCGGGAGGACCTGTCCCTCCTGTATACCCCCGGCGTGGCCCAGCCCTGCCGGGAGATCCAGGCCGACTATGACAAGTCTTTCGACCTGACCCGCCGGAGCAATCTGGTGGCCGTCATCACCGACGGCTCCGCCGTGCTGGGTCTGGGCGATATCGGCCCCGCGGCCGGCATGCCCGTCATGGAGGGCAAGTGCGCCCTCTTCAAGGAGTTCGGCGACGTGGACGCCATTCCCCTGTGTGTGGACACCAAGGACGTGGACAAGCTGGTGGAGACCATTGCGCTCCTCTCCAAGAGCTTCGGCGGCATCAATCTGGAGGACATCGCCGCGCCCCGGTGCTTCGAGGTAGAGCGCCGCCTGAAGGAGATCTGCGACATCCCCGTGTTCCACGACGACCAGCACGGCACCGCCATCGTGGTGGCCGCCGCCATGCTCAACGCCATCAAGGTCACCAAGAAGCAGATGGGGCAGGTGAAGATCGTCATCAACGGCGCCGGCGCTGCCGGCATCGCCATCGGCAAGCTGCTCATCCAGATGGGCTTCGGCAACGTGGTGATGTGCGACATCCACGGCATCATCTGTGAGGGCGACGCAGGACTCAATCCCGGCCAGGAGGAGATCTCCCATATCTCCAACCGAAACCATGAGCACGGCACCCTGGCCGACGCGCTGAAGGGGGCCGACGCCTTTGTGGGCGTGTCCCGGCCCGGCCTGGTCACCGCCGAGATGGTGGGCACCATGAACCAGGGCATCGTCTTCCCCATGGCCAACCCCGTGCCTGAGATCATGCCCGACGAGGCCAAGCGGGGCGGCGCGGCGGTGGTGGGCACCGGCCGCAGCGACTTTCCCAACCAGATCAACAACGTGCTGGTCTTCCCCGGCGTATTCAAGGGAGCCCTGATGGTCCGCGCCACCGACATCACCGAGGGCATGAAGATCCGGGCCGCCCACGCGCTGGCCGACCTGATCCCTGCCGATCAGCTCTCTCCTGAATATATCATTCCCTCCGTTCTGGACAAGTCGGTGGCCGAGGTCGTGGCCAAGGCCGTGGCCGACGAGGCCAAGGAGCAGGGCATCGCCCGTATCCGTTGAAACATCGAATAAGGAGGATCTCACCATTCACATCGCCCCAATGAAGTTTCCTGATGGTCTGCCTCCCAAGAAGCATTTCTCTATGCGAGGGCAATTTCATCCATGCTGCGCCTTTACGGTATCCTATCAGCCGGCCTTCCGCCCTTCCCCGGTCCCATGCCAAAACATATCCGTAAGTTTTCCGTCGGTTTTTACGGCCTTCTCCCTTTCTTTTCAAGAAAAAGTATGGTATACTTTTAAAGATTGATTTTGTTTGAAAAAATATGTTGAGGATGTGATCCGGTATGGGAACGCCCGCGAAAGCCAATGGAGGTGGCGGTCGTTATTATGAGCACGTCATTGACAGTATCAAGGGCATGATTGCCCGAGGCGAACTAAAGTGCGGAGAAAAGATCCCTTCGGAACGGGATCTGGCCGAGCGGTTCAACGTCAGCCGGGTTCCGATCCGGGAGGCGCTGAAGATCCTGGAATACATGGGGATTCTGGACAGCAGCCGAGGAGACGGCACCTATGTGCGCAACATCACCGTCGAGGATCTGATCGGCAAGATGGACTTTGCGGTCACGGCCACGGCGGACACTCTGATGGATCTGCTGGAGCTCCGAATCAGTCTGGAGACCTTTGCCGCTTATTATGCCGCCCAGCGGCGCACCGACGAGGATATCGACGCCCTGCGGCAGACCATTGTGGACATGCGTGAGGCAAAAAAGCTCCCTCATATGGACGATGCCAGCATTCAGCACCTGCGGCAGCTCTCCCATCAGTTCCACCGCTGTCTGGTACGTGCGGCGCACAATTCGGTGCTTTCCAGCGTCTATGAGAACCTTTACGAGCTGTTGGATATCTCCCGCCAGTTTACCACCAACAGCAGCGGCTTCTCCTACAACTCCATTCTGGCCCACGAAGCGGTCTTCAACAAAATCATCCAAAAGGATGCCGAAGGGGCCAGAGAGTCCATGCAGGAGCATCTGGCCGACGTGCGTATCAATCTCTCCACCAAGCTGGCCGAGGCCGAGGCGGAAGAGCTGCTCCACGCGACCCCGGCGGGATGACCGCCTGTCCCGGCATTCAATTGGTTCCGTCCTGTACCAAAAAGGGCGTTGTTTTCGACAGAAAACAACGCCCTTTTCTGTTTTGGACCATGCCGAAACGGCTTTGCTATCAAAACGACGCAGAGTGGAAAGTAGAGCGGGAGGCCGAACAACAGAAACAGGCATGACAAAGGTGGGAACATCTGAAATGATGTTCCCACCTGTTTTACTTATTCAGTAATCGTTATCTTTACGACAATCCCTCAAGAAATAAATGCACACACCAACTGAGTAATGTGTTCTCATGACACAGTTCAATCGAACATAACCGCCTCAGCTAAGTCTTGATTGGTATTTAATATTTCTGGGTCTACAATAGACACCGGAGCATTACTCTTCACTCTTTCTGCTCCTGTGATATCCCATCCGCCGCCAGCAACAGCTTCGTTTGTATTCACCATTACTTCCATACCACTATACATGAATCTTAACCAACCTTCTGCAGTTGGCGTGTCTTCTCCGAAGTACTCATAATCGTCGACACCGATCAGGGAGAAGAAATCTTGAAAGGACATGTCATCTTCCATGTCTGTAAAAAGTATGTTTGCTATTGTTATAAAACCAGCGCATTTTAGCTGGTCTTCACATTCGTTCATGGCCTTTTCAAAATCACCGCTCTGTCCTCCAAAAAAGAAGTAAACATATTCCGCCCCCTGTTCCCCAAAACATGCAGTAGCACTATCTGGGAATCCATCTAAACTTACAATAAATTCGCCTTCAGGATACTCATTTTTCAATTCACTAAGTGTTTTTCCAATGTCATTAAAAAATTCAGGCGTGCTTGTATCACTGTCGATAGGGGCTACAGGTGCGCAAGCAGAAACTGTGAATGATACAAGCAAAAATATGATTGCAATGACTACGTTTCGTTTCATATTAACCTCCATACTGCGATATCATACTGCTAATGTAACATTTGTGAGGAATTTCTTGAAGTAAATCTATAGACAGAATGATGTATTATTGAATGAATTATAACAAGAATCACGACAAAAAACAACGACGCAGAGTGGAAAGTAGAGCGGGAGGCCGAACAACAGAAACAGGTATGATAAAGGCGGGAACATCTATAACGATGCTCCCGCCTTGTGCTGTCTTACCTAAAAGGAGGGGGTGTCTTATGCCCATAATACGAAAAAACGGGCCGCCAAATCAGCGTTTGAAAAGCCAAGCGATAAAAGACCAGCCGCAGACAAGAAGGATTAGTATAAGGCCCAAAATGCCGAGCATTCGAGAGATAAAACTATCTTTTGGCAGGTCAATAAAAAGGAATGCGAAAATCATGGATAAATTGCAAAAAGGATGCCAGTACATCTTATATGCAAAGCGATAGGAGTGTAATCTATCAGGCGCAGGTAATTTTAGGTTATAACCGATTGTGATTAAGAAGAAAAGGAGCGGTACTCCCAATAACAGTACACTTACTGGAAATACAATAAAAGATGCTTGCCGAAGCACCACCCAAAGCAACAGCGTGAGAAAAGTAATAAAGTCGAGGTATTTGGATACTTTCCAATATTTTAACTGTTTGCTCATTGCACCTCTCCTTCAAAGTCACTTTACTAAATGCGCCATCTCCGCTTATGACACACAAAGTAAATTCTAATTTGTACACCTAATGCGTACCATCCTCTGTTTTTGAGTAAATTATAGCATTATTCCAAAAAGCAAGCAAGGGCGGAAACTCATATTCCCGCCCTTGCTTGTCATAGCACATTTTCAATAGAAATGATAAATCCGAACACATTACCCACTTGGATAATGTAGTTCGGATTATCATTGTTTGGTCGGAGTGTAATTATAGGATCTGGAAAAACCCAGTCATATCAATGGTTTGTAAGTTGTCAGCAAGAGGTTTTTATCTATGTTACTTTTTTAGGTAAATCTGCGGAAAGTTTTTGTCTTTAATTTTGAGGTCTTGCCTAATTGCTTTTACTATATTAGTGAGGAACTCATCGTGAAAATCAGTTTCTTTCCCGACTGCCTCATTTTCATACTGCAATATACTTTTTACTACCTCTTCACTTCCTACAATAAGCAGTTTGTCACGATGATAAGTATATTTTGAAATGGCATCTCTGCTACTATTGTTCGCTGCAAGATTATGTAAAGATTCGATATATGAAATATAGTGTTCTTCTTTCAGTTTTCTTAACTGAAGCATATTGCTGTTTTTATTCGAGAGAATTGCTCCGATAACAGCTACTATAACAGCAGATATTGCACCAAGAACAGATATTATTATTTCCATCAGATACCACCTCAAGATAAGAATACCATATTCTTGTAGGCTTAGCCAGCAAATTTTTTTAAGAAAACAAAAAGGTGAGTCCTATAAGAACTCACCTTTGGTCCGAGTGACTGGATTCGAACCAGCGGCCTCTTGAACCCCATTCAAGCGCGATACCAAACTTCGCCACACCCGGAAATCGCCGTCTGTTCCAGACGGCTTGATTATATTAACACATTCTGGCCGGACTTGCAAGTCCTTTTTCCTGTTTCGCTAAAATTTTTCGTCCGGCATCTCTGGCCCATAGCCGGCAAACAGCTCCATCATGCGGCGGATAAAGCCCTCCCGGTCTGAGCCCGTCACCAGCCGGGCATTGGCCGTCCGCTTGGCGTCGCTGTAGGCGTCGGTCACGGTCTTTCCCCGGGTTACCTTCCCGTGGCGCTCCACCCCGATCCAACACGGTTTGGACTCGAACAGACTGCGGTCGATGGCGTACATCATGGCGCAGGGGTCATGCAGCGGCGCCCCACCGGTGCGGAACTGCCGTGCGTTCTCTTCGATCCCGCTACCCATAAAATAGGCCGCCAACCTGGCCTGGACGCTCCCCAGTGCAGCCAGCTCCTCCACCTCCCGTGCCGTGATATAGGTACTGTGGGTCACATCCAGGCCGCACATCACCACCGGAATGCCGGAACGGAACACCAGCTCCGCCGCCTCCGGGTCGGCCAGGACGTTGAACTCCGCCGCCGGCGTGGTATTCCCAAAGGCCGCCGCGCCGCCCATCATCGTGACGCACCGTACCAGCCCGGCCAGCTCCGGGTACAGGGACAGGGCGATCCCCAGATTGGTCAGCGGCCCGGTAGCGACCACCTCCAGCGCTCCGCCCCAAGCCTCCGCCTCCCGCCGGAGGGCCTCCCAGGCCGGTCCCGCTTCCGGCATCCGCACCGGCGCGGGCAGCTCCGCACCCAGCAGACCGTCCTCCCCATGAAAATGCTCGGCGGTGATGGGCGCGCCGAACATGGGGCGGTCCGCGCCGGCATACACCGGCGCCGCCGCGCCCGACAGCTCCACGATTTTCAGCGCGTTCCCCAGAGTCCGCTCCAGCCCCACGTTTCCCGCCACAGCGGAAATGCCCCGGACATCCAGCTCCGCCGCCTGAAAGGCCATCATCAGCGCTACGGCGTCGTCGATCCCCGGATCACAGTCGATGAAAACAGGCCGCCGCTCCATCACATTCCCTCCCCATAACGCTCCACAGCCCGTACCAGCAGGTCCACAAACCCGGCCCGGTCCACATCCAGCAGAACTGTGGCATTGGGCCGCTTTCCAGTCTGGTGATAATAGTCTGCTATGGTGGCTCCCCGGCAGTAATCTCCGCCGGTCTCCACCTCGATATACAGCTCCTCCCCGCGGAACAGCTCCGGCGCAATCAGGGCGGCCACGGCCACGCCGTCGTGGACAGGCGCCCCCCGGTAGCCCTTCTCCCGATGGAACCGGTAGAAAAAATCCAGCCAGTCGGCCACCACGCGGGCCACTGGATTGCCCGCCGCCCGAATGCGCTGGAACTCCTCCGGGTAGACCAGGGCCTGCTCCGTCACGTCCAGCCCAGCCATGGTGATGGGCACGCCGGAGCGGAATACCAGCTCCGCCGCTTCCGGGTCCACCAGGATGTTGAACTCCGCCGCCGGGGTCCAATTCCCATGCCGGATGCCCCCGCCCATCATAGAGATGCGGCCGATCCTGGACTTCAGCTCCGGGTGGGACAGCAGCAGCGCGGCCACATTGGTCAGCGGCCCGGTGGATACCAGGGTTACCGGCTCGCCGCTCGCCCGCAGGACCCGGGCCATCTGCTCCACGGCGCTGATGGGTTCCGGCCGGCGCAGCGGCTCCGGCAGGGCCGGGCCGTCCAGCCCCGTCTCCCCATGGACGCTGGGAGCCACCATGGGCTCCGAGACCAGCGGCCCCGGCCGGCCCTTGGCCATGGGAGCGTCGATCCCCAGCAGAGCCATGACCCGCAGGGCGTTATAGGTGGTCTTTTCAATGGTCTGGTTCCCGCTGACCGAGGTCACGGCCCGGATCTCCAGCCGTGGACTGGCTTTAGCCAGCATCCAGGCGATGGCGTCGTCATGGCCGGGGTCTCCGTCCAGAAGGATGGGGATGGAGCGCATGGGATTCACCTCACTTCTCATTTTGGGCCTCCGCTGGGTACAGCAGCCGGAAGCGGCTGCGCTCAAACGCCACCACACCCTCCCGCTTCAGGGTACCCAGTTCCCGGGACAGGGCGCTGCGGTCGGCGCAGAGGTAGTCGGCCAGTCCCTGGCGGTCCAGTGGAATCTCAAACGTGGCCCCGCCGGCCCCCGCCGCCTGCTCTTCCAAGTAGGACAGCAGCTTTTCCCGCAGCGTGCGCTTGGACAGGTGCTCCATCCGCCGGGTCAAAAAGACGTTCTTCCGGGCCAGTACCGAGATCAGGTTGCGAATCAGCTCCCCGTGGAATCGGCAGGCCGTGGGACAGGTGGTCAGAAGCCTTTTACCGTCCAGCAGCACCACCGCGCTGTCCGCGCTGGCCAGCACCGATACCGGCAGCGTTTCTGTCCGCGCGCAGGCATAGGCCTCCCCAAAGAGTTCTCCCGGACCCAGGGCGGCCAGGATCGTGCGGTAACCCAGGGCATCCTCCCGGCAGACCTGAAGTCCGCCGGAGAGCACCACGCCCATCTGGTCCGCCGGGCCGCCGCTGCGCAGAACAAATTCCCCCCGGCCGTACCGCCGGACCACCGCCCCCAGGCATTGCAGCATCGCGCGGGCGTCCGCCTCCGCAGCGCCTGCGAACAGCGGCGATTGGCACAGCACCTGCAAATAATTCTCCAAAAAAGCCCCTCCCGTTGCCGTTGCAACATACAGTTCTCTCTCAGTATAGTATGCTCCTATTCGAAATGCAAGTGCCGTCTTTCCCACTCGGGAACAACTGATAGGAGTGTCACAGATATGGTAAGAAAGATCATCAAAATCGACGAGAACAAATGCAACGGCTGCGGGCTGTGCGCGGCGGCCTGCCACGAAGGGGCCATCGGCATGGTAAACGGCAAGGCCAAACTGCTGCGGGAGGACTACTGCGACGGTCTGGGGGATTGTCTCCCCGCCTGCCCCACCGGCGCCATCACCTTTGAGGAGCGGGAGGCCCCCGCTTACGACCACGCCGCCGTGCTGGCCGCCAAGGCCGCCCGGCAAACCGCCAGCGCCCCGCTCCCCTGCGGCTGCCCCGGCTCGGCCAGCCGCGTCATCCGGAGGGAAGAGCGCCCCGCAGCGTCCGGCGAGATCCCCTCAGAGCTGCGGCAGTTCCCTGTGCAGCTCAAGCTGGTGCCCGTCCGGGCCCCCTACTTCGACGGGGCGGACCTGCTCATCGCCGCCGACTGTACGGCCTTTGCCTATGGCGCCTTCCACCGGGACTTCATCCGCGGCCGGGTGGTCCTGGTGGGCTGTCCCAAGCTGGACGAGGGGGATTACACGGAAAAGCTCTCCGCCATTCTCGCCGCCAACGAGATCCGCAGCGTGACCGTCGTCCGGATGGAGGTCCCCTGCTGCGGCGGCATCCAGCGCGCCGCGGAGGCCGCCGTGGCCGCGTCCGGCCGCAAGATCCCGCTGAAGGTGTCCGTCATCGGGATCGACGGCCAGCTCCGCAGCTAATACGGAAGGTCCGCTCCCGACCGGGAGCGGACCTTCTTATTCTCTCGCCATCCCAATCCGGAATGGGAGTGCAGGATCGTTTGCCTCTCCAGCGGCCCGCATATCCGGCCGGGCTCGCGCAAGGCCGAGTTCAGCCCTGCTTCACCGGGCCTTGACGGGTTCGGCATCTTCCGGCTCCGCCGACGGGTAAAACCGCTTTACAAATTCTGCAAATTTTTGGATATACGGCTTTAGAATGTAGTTTTTCTGATAGATCAGGTAGAGGCTCCGCCGCGCCGCGCTCTCCGGCAGCTCGAACCCCAGCAGCCGCTTCTCCTCACAGAAATTCCGGGCTGCCCGCTCGGAGAGGATGGAGATCCCCAAACCCTGCGCCACCAGATTCTTGATGGCCTCCTGATCGTTGATGCGGGCGATGACCTGCAGCTCGGATTCCCGGATGCCCATGCTCTCTAGAAAGCGGTCCGCGCTCTTCTTGCTGCCGCTCCCGTTCTCCCGCAGGATCATCGCCTCCCCCAGCAGCGCCTCCACAGGAAAAGCCCCCTGGGCCTTCAGCGCCAGGAAATGCTCGTTCACCGGTGTGATCAGCACCATCCGGTCCTGATAGAAGGGGATGCAGGCCAGAGCCTCGTCCGCGCAGCGCATCCCCACCAGTCCCACGTCAAAATTGCCCTGCAGCAGTCCGTCCACGATGCCCTGGCTGTCGCTTTGATGGATGGAAAAATAGGTGTCGGGGTGGGCCTTCCCATATGCGGGGAGCAGTTCCGGCAGGATGTAGGCGGAGGGAATGGTGGAGGCGCCTAGACGGATGATTTTCCGGCTCTCGCCCGCCCAGCGCTGGAGCAGATTGTCCCGCAGGCTCAGAATGTGGCAGGCGCACTCGTACAGCTCCCACCCCCGGGGCGTGATCTCGATGCTCTTGGTGGTCCGGATGATGAGGCGGGAGTGGAGCTCCTCTTCCAGTTGCCGGATATGCGTGCTGATGGTGGGTTGGGAGATATAGAGCTTTTCCGCCGCCTTGGTGAAGCTGCGGTACTCCACCACGTTGGTAAAGGATTCCAACTGCTTAAGCTCCATGGCCGCGCCGCCCCTTCAGGATCTCCTCCAGGGCCCCGAGGGCCGTGTCCACCTCTTCCTCCGTGTTCCACCAGCCGAAGGAGAAGCGGATGGTACCGGTAGGATAGGTCCCCAGGGTCCTATGGGCGGCAGGGGCGCAGTGCAGGCCCACCCGGGTCATGATCCCATAGGTCTCATCCAGCTCCCAGGCCACCTGGGACAACTCCCGCCCCGGGGTCTGCAGGGACACCACCCCCGTTCGGCCGCGGAGGTCCCCCCTCCCCGCCACCCGGATACCGGGTATGGCCCGAAGCCCCTCCAGAAAGCGCGCCGTCAGCTTCTGCTCATGGGCCCGGACCGCGTCGATGCCGGTGTCCTTCAGCCAGGCCAGGCCGGCGTGCAGGCCCAGGATACCCGGCAGGTTCAGCGTCCCCGCCTCAAAGCGGTCCGGCAGAAAGTCCGGCGTCTCCTCCGTATGGCTGAGGCTGCCCGTCCCGCCGGAGAGCAGGGGCTCCACCTGTCCGATCAGGTCTTCCCGGAGCACGAAGCCCCCGACGCCCTGGGGGCCCAGCAGGCCCTTGTGGCCGGTGAAGGCCAGGGCGTCGATGTGCATGTCCCCCATGTGGATGGGCCAGACGCCGGCGGTCTGGGCGGAATCCACGAAAAAGCGCAGGCCGTGGGCCGCGCAGAACTCCCCCACCTCCCCCAGCGGCAGCAGCGTCCCACACACGTTGCTGGCATGGGTCATGACCACGGCCCGGGTGCGGGGGGTCAGGCTGCCGGCGAGGGCCTCGACCCGCAGGCTCCCGTCCTCTGCGCAGGGGACCCGGGAAAAGGAGACGCCTCTGCGCTCCAACTGCACCAGAGGCCGCATGACGGCGTTGTGCTCCACAGCGGACACCAACACATGGTCGCCGGGCCGGAGGAAGCCCTTCAGCAGGACGTTCAGACTCTCGGTGACGTTTTTGGTAAAGACCACGTTCTTGCAGTCCTCCCCGCCGAACAGCTCGCACAGCATCTGCCGGGTCTCGTAAACGGTCTCCTCCACGCGGTAGGCCCGCTGGTAACAGCCCCGGTTGATGTTGCTGCCCGTCTGCGTCAGAAAGCCATACATGGCGTCCGCCACGGCCCTGGGCTTGGGAAAGGTGGTGCTGGCGTTGTCCAGATAGATGCTTCCCATGCGAGGTCCTCCCTTCTGGGTGTTTCTTCTCTATCGTAGCATCTTTTTATTGGATTTTCAAATAAATACAGATAAATAATCAATCATTGCGATTGGATGCCGGGCCGCGTGAATGCTATACTGGACATGACCCAAACTATGGAAGGAGAATCAGAGGATGGACCTGAAAAAGGAAACCTCCGGCATCGTTCTGGCCGGCGTCGTCATCGGTATCCTCGCATCCCTGCTGGTGTTCTTCGGCAATCCGGTCAACATGGGCTTCTGCATTGCCTGCTTCCTGCGGGACACCGCCGGAGCCCTTGGCCTCCACTCCGCCGCCCCGGTGCAGTACATCCGCCCCGAGATCATCGGACTGGTGCTGGGCAGCTTTCTGCTGGCCCTGACCCGGAAGGAGCTCTCCGCCCGGGGCGGCAGCGCCCCGCTGACCCGCTTCGTGCTGGGCTTCTTCGTCATGATCGGCTGCCTGATGTTCCTGGGCTGCCCCTTCCGCATGATCCTGCGGCTGGCCGGCGGCGACCTGAACGCCCTGTTCGGCCTGGGCGGCTTCGTCTGCGGCATTCTGGCCGGGGTATTTTTCCTGAACCGGGGATATTCCCTCCGCCGCACCTACCGGCTTCCCGCTCTGGAGGGCCGGCTGTTCCCCGTCCTCCAGGTGGTGCTGCTCCTGCTCCTGGTGGCCGCCCCCTCTCTGCTCCGCTTCACCGAGCCGGGCGGCGGCCCCGGCGCCAAGCACGCGGCGGTCCTCATCAGCCTGGCCGCCGGGCTCGTCGTGGGCGCGCTGGCCCAGCGGACCCGGCTGTGCATGGTGGGCGGCATCCGGGATTTGGTCCTGTTCCGGGAATCCAAGCTGCTGCTGGGTTTCCTGGCCATTCTGGTCAGCGCCCTGGCCTGTAACCTGGTGCTCAACGCCGCCACGCCGGACGCCTACTTCCACCTGGGCTTCACGGGCCAGGCCGTGGCCCACACCGACGGGCTGTGGAACTTCCTGGGAATGCTGCTCGCCGGCTTTGGCTGCGTCCTGCTGGGGGGCTGCCCCCTGCGGCAGCTCGTGCTCTCCGGCGAGGGCAACACCGACAGCGCCGTCACGGTGCTGGGGCTCATGGCGGGAGCCGCCTTCGCCCACAACTTCGGCCTGGCCTCCAGCGGCGAGGGTCCCACCGCCAACGGCAAGCTGGCCGTGGTCATCGGCATCGCCGTGGTGGCCGTCATCGCCTGTTTCAACACCTTCCGAAAAGAAGAATCGTAGAGGAGAGGATCGTTATGAATACGCTGGACGCCCGTGGGCTCTCCTGCCCAGAGCCCGTGGTCATGCTCCGCAAGGCCATGGCCTCCCAGGAGCCCGCCTACCAGATCGTGGTGGACAACCCCACCTCCCGGGAAAACGTGACCCGCTATGCCGAGCACCAGGGCTATCAGGTGGCCTGTGTGGAGCACGACGGAGAGTATACCCTCTCCATCACCAAGTGAGATGACCTATATCGCCACATTCTATTCCCACTTCGGCGCCATCCGGTACAAGCGGCTCTGCGAGAGTTGCCGGATGGCGGCAAAGCTCATGCCGGTGCCCCGGGACCTGAGCAGCAGCTGCGGCACCTGCGTGCGCTACGAGGGTGAGACGGCCTGTCCGGCGGACGTCTGGCCCCAGGAGGTGGAGCAGGTCGTGCAGGCGCTGCCGGAGGGCTACCGCACCTGCTACCGGGCGGAAAACAGCTAAGGAGATGCGAGCATGGAGACCGAGGTAAAACTGACCAAGCTGGCCACCTGCGCCGGCTGCGGCGCCAAGGTGGGGGCCGGGACGCTGGTGCACATGCTGGAGGGCTTCCGGACCCATCAGGACCCTCGCCTGATCGTGGGCTACGACAAGAGCGACGACGCCAGCGTCTACGTTCTGGACGACGAGACCGCCCTGGTGCAGACCACCGACTTCTTCCCCCCCATCGTGGACGACCCGTTCCTCTACGGGCAGATCGCGGCAGCCAACGCCATGAGCGACGTCTACGCCATGGGCGGGGAGCCCAAGCTGGCGCTGAACATCCTGTGCATTCCCGAGCAGATGGAGCCGGGGACCGTGCAGGAGATCCTGCGGGGGGGCTACGACAAAGCCTACGAGGCGGGGGCCATCATCACCGGAGGCCACACCATTCACGGCGCGGAGCCCATCTACGGTCTGGCGGTCTCCGGCTTCGTCCACCCCCAAAAGGTCCTGAAAAACTGCGGCGCCCGCCCCGGCGACGTTCTGCTCCTCACCAAGCCGCTGGGCATTGGTATCCTCACCACAGCCGCCAAGGCCGACCTGGTGGAGCCCCCGGTCCTAAAGCGCATCTACCGGCAGATGGCCACCCTGAACAAGGCCGCCCGTAACATCATGGTCCGCTATCCGGTCCATAGCTGTACCGACGTCACCGGCTTTGCCCTGCTGGGTCACAGCTTTGAAATGGCCCAGGGCAGCGGCTGCTCCATCCATATCCAGACCGACCGGGTACCTTTTCACCCCGAGGCCTATCCCCTGGCGGAGATGGGCTTTATCCCCGCCGGAGCCTACCGCAACCGGGACTACGCCCAGGCCGGGGTGGAGGTGCGCGGCGCCGTCAGCCGAGCCATGCAGGACATTCTGTACGACCCCCAGACCAGCGGCGGACTGCTGATGGCCCTGCCGGAGGCGGACGCCCAGTCCTGTCTGGCCGAGCTGCGGGACATTCTCCCTCAGGCTGCGGCCATCGGCTATGTGACCGAGCACAGGCAGGCGTGGATCTGCCTGGAGTGAGCAGGCGCACCTTGTCTGGAAACGCCCCCTGCCCGCCGCACAGCTTGTGCGGCGGGCAGGGGGCGTTTGTGTTTCAACCGGGCGAAAGGCCTTCCAATTAACCAAAGATCTGAGGCATCATGAGCTTGGGCAGGAAGGTCGCCACAGCCGGGATGTAAGTCGTGATTAGCAGTGTGGGAATCCAAGCGAAGAGGATAAAGATCATGATGGGCGAGAGCATCTTGTTGATCTTGGCTCCGCAGACGCGGCCGCTCAGGTACAGCATGGGCGCAGTGGGCGGCGTAATATTCCCCATGCCCAGATTGACGCCCAGGATGGCGGCAAAATGAACCGGATGGATGCCGATGCCCTGTACGATCGGCAGCAGGATGGGCGTGCACAGCAGGATGCCGCTGGTGTCGTCCATCAACATGCCGATGATGATCATAAAGACATTGACCATCAAAAGAATCAGATACTTATTGTCCGTAATGCTCAGCAGAGCCTCTGCAATCTGAGCAGGCACGTTCTGCATCGTCAGCAGCTTGCTGAAGATCATGACCATGAAGAACATCACCATAATAACACCAGTGGCACAGGCGGATTCCGTCAGTGCCTGATGCAGGCCGTCCCCCTTCAGGCCCTTATAGATGAACATGCCGCAGGGGATGGCATAGGCCACGCTGATGGCGGCGGCTTCGGTAGCCGTCATGATACCGCCATAGATTCCGCCCAGGATGATAACCGGCATAATCAAAGCGGGGATGGCACGTAGTGTGGATCTGGCCGTATTCCTGCCCCAGGTCCGGAAATGCTCCTTAGGCGGCTGTACGATGTCAAATTTTTGGGTCATGACCATGTTGACCAGGCACAGCAGCGCCACCAGGATCAGGCCGGGGACGATGGTGGCTGTGAAACAGGCCAGAACCGAAGTACCACTGGACCAGGCATACAGGACCTGGGCCGAACTGGGCGGGATCAGCAGGCCCAGCGGACAAGCGGCTGCCAGCAGCGCCGCGGTGTAGCCTTTTTCATAGCCCGCACGGGTCAGGCGTGGCTCCATGAGGGCTCCGATGCACGACAGTGTCGCCGAGGCGCTTCCGGAGATGGAACCGAACACCGCGGAGGTAATGACTGCTACCGCACCCAAGCCACTCTTGAATCGGCCCACAAACCGCTCCACCAAGCCGATTAGGGCATCCCCAATGCGGCCTTTCTCCATGACCTTGCCCGCCAGAACAAACAGCGGAATGGCCAGGAGAATGGTAGAATTGATCTGTGTATATCCGCTGGCCAGCAAGGTATTGGGATTAAACCCCAGCGTGTAGGTGATCCAGAGAAATGCCCCACCAAAGGCAAAGGGGATGGGCATTCCGACCACTAGGCAGCCAATCAGGATTATAATGCTGATTGCAATCGAAATCATCAGTCGTTCCCCTCCTCTGCTCTGGAATCCGCCGCTTCGAGCATTGCCTTGGCCTCCGCCTTATTGGGCAGCGTGATAGCAGGATATTTTTCTTTCAGCCGGTCAGATACATAGTCGCCTGGCACAGGCCTGGTATAGTAGCCCTCCCGCAGATAAGTCCTAAGGTTGCGCTGCAGATAATACACATGGTAGAACTCCATCAACAGGAACCCAAAGAATACCGAAGCTTTCGGAATGACCAGGGGGATCTTCAGGGAGGTGGACAAGCCCCATTTGGCGATCTCGCCGGAGAAATACTTGGCGGCCCAGATCAAAACGATTGTATTGACCAGCACGGTAAGCGCCTGGGATATCAGGGCTAAACCATCCTTGCAGCGCATATTCCTGATGTACACATTCAGCAAATCGGCCTTGATGTGGCTGTCCTCATAGCTGCCATAGACAGCTCCCATAAAATACAGCCAGAAGGCAAACAACATGATGATCTCATCCGAACCATACAGGTTGCCCTTAAAGAAATAACGTTTGATCACCGCCCACACCATGACGGCTGTGGAGCAGACACTGCCGATAATCATCAGCCATTTGACCACATGGTGGAGAATCCTCCAAAACAGCGTCTTTTCCAAATCGCAGTGCTCTTTCGCCATTGCCAAGGGGACCGAGGCGGCCGATGCCGTCACCAAAGCGGCTGAGGTGGGTCTGGTTTTTGCTAAGGCCGGCTGTCCCGGGAAATACTATCTGCTGTTCTCCGGCGAGGTGGCCGCCGTCCAGGCCTCTCTGGACGCGGGCTGCACCATCGGCGGGAGTCATGTGGTGGATCAGTGCGTGATCCCCAGGGTCCACCCGCAGGTCGTCCGCGCCATCGGGATGACCAGTCTGCCCGAGGAGTCCGGCGCAGTGGGCGTGATGGAATTTTACAGCGTGACCGCCTCCATCTACGGCGCGGACGCGGCCGTCAAGGCGGCGGACGTGTCCCTTCTGGACGTGCGGCTGGGCACGGGCATCGGCGGAAAGTCCTTCGTGATCCTGGTGGGCGATGTGGCCGCCGTGACCGAGTCCGTCCGCTGCGGCATCCATACGCCCAACGCCGAGGGGATGCTGGTCGCATCGGTGGTCATACCGAACCCCAGCCCGGAGCTGTTCAACCGTCTGCTGTAACAGGGGATGAGTGAAATGCAGGAACACGCGCAGGCCAAAAAGCAGCGCATCATACAGGAGTTTGTGCCCGGCAAGCAGGTCACGCTGGCGCACCTGATCGCCAACCCGGAGCCCGAGCTCTACAAGAAGCTGGGGGTCATCGGGAACAGCTCGGGGGCGCTGGGTATTCTGACCATCACCCCCAGCGAGGGCGCCATCATCGGGGCCGACGTGGCCACCAAGGCCGCCAACGTGGATGTGGTGTTTGTGGACCGTTTCAACGGCTCGCTGGTGATCAACGGCGACGTAGCCAGCGTGGAATCGGCTCTGCGGGATGTGCTGGGCGTGCTGTCCGATGTGCTCGGCTTCACCCTGGCCACCTCCATTACCCGCACATGAAGCGGATCATTTTGGTCGGGCCTACCGCCTCGGGCAAGACCACGCTGTGCCAGCGGCTCAACGGCCTGGAGCAGGTCTATAAAAAGACCCAGGCCATCGAGGTGGTCAACTGCACCATCGACACGCCGGGGGAGTATCTGGAGCATCGCTCCTTCCTCCAGGGGCTGGTGGTTACGTCGGTGGAGGCCGACCTGGTGCTGTTCCTTCAGGACGCCACCGCCCAGCGGTTCCTGTTTTCCCCCGGCCAGGCCGCCGCCTTCCCCATCCCCACGGCCGGGGTGGTGACCAAAGCCGACATTGCCACCGAGGAGCAGTGCCGCCAGGCGGAGGAACTGCTGGCGCTGGCCGGCGCGGACCCCATCTTCCGCGTAAGCTCGCTCCGAGGGGACGGCATGGAGGAATTGCTCCGGTTCCTGGACCCGGGCCGGGGCCAGCCGTGAAGCGGTCCTGGCAGGGGGCGACAGCGGCACTCATCAGCAACGTGATCTTCGGGTTCGGCTTTTGGGGGCGCCCGGGCAAACCCCGAAAGTAAAACTCCCCCGAAAACGTTTGTTTTCGGGGGAGTTTGGAGCTGGTAGCCGGATTCGAACCGGCGACCTACGCATTACGAGTGCGTCGCTCTACCGACTGAGCCATACCAGCATATAAAACTCTGCGTGCAGGGCGAACCCCTGCCGGCCGGCTGCTCTGCCCGAGCCACCGCCGCATACGGGCCGTTCACAGCCCTAGCAGTTAATTAAGATACCACATTTTTTTACTGCCGTCAATAGCCGATCTCAACTCCCTCACCGCTCATCGTTTAAGAAAAGTTTAGATTTGCCTATTTCCCTGTTTAGATTTTTCCTCTATGATAATGTCTACGGAATAAACCGGTTACAATGCCTCTTTCCGCTGGAGCGCCGGATTGCTCCAGCGTAAGGTGCAAGGCTTTGGGCTTTTTTCGTACGCATTATGATCAGGTAGAACGCAGATGCTGGAGGAATGGTCTGTGAAGAGGCGAATTTTTGTCTACCATACGCTCACCGTACTGGCGGCGCTGGTGACGCTGCTGGTGGTCAGCGGCGGTGTCATGGGGTGGGTCACGCACCGTTATCAGGAGTGGTCCCGCTCGGCCATAGACGACCGGGCGGAGCAGGTACAGGCCCTTCTGAGCGGCAGCAGCGGCACGGATTGGGGGCGGCTGGACGCTCAACTGCGCGAGTTGGGCTACCATCTACGGGTGGGCCAAAACGGTCGGGAGCTGTACTCCTCCCTGGACCCCTTCCAGGAGAACGCCTACCAGCGCTTTTCCGCCGACGCGGTCTGGCCCCCCAACGGCACACACACGATCCAGAACGACGGCATCCTGATGATCGGCACGCAGAACGGCCCCTACACAATCGTCGCCATGTCCCGCCCCCATATTCCCGAGGTCTTTGGCCGCCAGCGCCCCCAGTCCGAAGCCGTCATGCTGGCCCTGATCACCAGCGGTCTGACCGCCATCGTCCTGATCGTTCTGCTCAGTCTGCTCTTTACCAACCACCAGGTCAAACAGCTCATGCGCCCCGTCAACGCCCTGGCCGACGCCGCCCAGCGGGTGGAGCGGGGCGACCTGTCCCGTCCGGTGGACTACCACGGCAAGGATGAATTTGCCTCCGTCTGCGCCGCCTTTGACCACATGCAGCGCCATCTGCTGGCCGAACGGGAGAAAAATGCCGCCTACGAGCAGGCCCGGACCGATCTGGTGGCCGGCATCTCCCATGATTTGCGCACGCCGCTGACGTCGGTGAAGGGCTACATCAAGGGTCTGCGGGACGGGGTAGCCAACACGCCGGAGAAGCAGCGGCAGTACCTGGACGTGGCCTACCGCAAGGCCTGCGATATGGACATCCTGCTCCAGCGGCTGTTTTACTTTTCCAAAATGGAGACCGGAAATCTCCCTCTCTTTCCGGAGCGGGCCGACCTGGGCAGCTTCGTGCGCAGGTTTGCCGAGGATGTCCAGGGTGAGCTGGAGGCCAAGGGCGGACATATTCTGGTGCAGGGCGCTCCCACCCCCCACCCCGTCCGCATCGACACCGAGCAGATCTACCGGGTGCTCACCAATCTGACGGACAACGCGCTGCGCTACGCGGGGACCACTCCACTGGAGCTCACCCTGACCATATGGCGGGAGCGGGACACCGAACGTCTGCGCTTTGCCGACAACGGCGCCGGGGTGCCGGAGGAGCAGCTTTCCCACCTCTTTGAGCAGTTCTGGCGGGGAGATCAGGCACGGGGCAGCCGGGGCGGCGAGGGCAGCGGCCTGGGGCTGTATATCGTCAAGTATATCGTGGAGGCGCACGGTGGGACCATCGCCGCCCGGAACGACCATGGGCTGGTGTTCGAAATCGCCCTGCCCTGTGAAGAGGAGGTTTGACCATGAGCAAAATTCTGATCATCGAGGATGACAGCGAGATCGCCATGCTGGAACGGGACTACCTGGAGATCGAGGGCTTCGAGACCACGGTGATCGCCGACGGCGAGGCGGCGGCTGAGGAGGCTCTTCGGGGCGGATACGACCTGCTGCTCCTGGACCTGATGCTGCCGGGCTGCAACGGCTACGACATCTGCCGGCGGGTACGGGACCGGATCGATGTGCCCATCCTGATGGTCACCGCCCGCACCGACTCGGTGGATAAGATCCGGGGGCTGGGACTGGGCGCCGACGACTATATCGCCAAGCCCTTCGATCCGGCTGAGCTGGTGGCCCGGGTGAAATCCCACCTGAGCCGGTACGCCCGTCTCACCGGCGGCGGGGGCGGACAGGCGGAGCAGGACGCCATCACCGTGGGCGATGTGCACATCCTGCCCCGGAGCTGGAAGGTCTACAAGGGCGGACGGGAGCTGAAGATGCCCAACCGGGAGTTCGCTCTGCTGAAATTCCTGGCGGAGAACCCCAACATCGTCTTTTCCAAAGAGCAGCTCTTCGAGACGATCTGGGGCTACGACTATGTGGGGGACAGCGCCACCGTCACCGTCCACGTCGGGCGTATCCGGGAAAAGATCGAGGACGACCCGTCTCACCCCAAGCTCATTGAGACCGTTTGGGGCGCGGGCTACCGGTTGAACCGCTGAACGGAAAAGCCCTCCAGGCGCTGTGCGTCTGGAGGGCTTTTGGGATTGTTTGCAATCTGTTTCGAATTTGTTTTGATTTTCCACCCCCTGTGTTTAGATTCCGTCCGTACAATCAATCAACGTAAATAGCCTGATATGGAAAGGACGGCTGAAGCAATGAAACTCAACCTGGGACAGAATCCGGCACCCACGCAGACCCCCTCCGGCGGCGCCGCGGTCAAGCCAAGCAGAAAAAAGGGACCTGGAAAAAAGCTGGTGGCCTTGGTCTTGGTGTGCGCCATCGCGGGCGGCGGCCTCCGGTTCGCCTTCGGCCGCACCAAGGCTTCCGCCGCACCGTCGGCCAGCAGCGCCTATACCACCGCCGCCGTAGAGCGGCGTAACATCACCGCCTCCATCACCGGCAGCGGCACGCTGGAGGCCGCCAACTCCTACTCAGTCACCACCCTGCTGGAGGGCACCATCCTCACCGCCGAATTTGAAGAGGGCGACCAGGTGGAGGAGGGCACCGTCCTCTACACCATTGACTCCTCCAACGCCTCCAGCTCCCTGGAGAAGGCGGAGATCTCCCTGAATCAGTCCCAGCGCAGCTACAACAACAAGCTCAAAAACCAGGAGGATCTGAACGTCACTGCCACCGCCTCCGGCCGGGTGATCGCTCTGGACGTGGAGGTGGGCGACGACGTGTCGGCGGGCCAGACGGTGGCCACCATCCGCAACTCCGACGTGATGGGCCTCACCGTCCCCTTCCCCGCCGACGACGCCGCCGGCTTCTCCCTGGGCCAGACCGCCTCCGTCACCCTGGACAGCACCTTTGAGACCCTGAACGGCACGGTGAGCAAGATCTCCGCCGTCGACACCGTGCTCAGCGGCAACCGGATCGTGCGCGAGGTGACCATCGACGTGTCCAACCCCGGCGGCATCTCCACCAGCCAGAGCGCCTCCGCCGAGATCGCCGGCGTGGGCAGCAGCTCCGGCGGCACCTTCGCGTACGCGGACGAGGCTGCGGTCACGGCCAAAATCTCCGGCGAGGTGGCCTCCCTCCGCGTCTCCGAGGGAGACTGGGTGGACAAGGACCAGCTTTTGCTCGTCCTGTCCAGCGACACCCTGGCCGATGAGATCCAAAGCGCCTCTGAATCCCTGCGCAGCGCCCAGCTCTCTCTGGAATCCCAGTACGACCAGTTGGCCGACTACACCATCACCTCTCCCATCTCCGGCACCATCATCGACAAGAACTACAAGGCCGGAGAGACCTCCGAGTCCAACCAGGTCCTGTGCTCCATCTACGATCTGTCCTATCTGACCATGACCCTCAGCGTGGATGAGCTGGACATTGCCGACATCGCCGTGGGTCAGACCGTCTCCATCACGGCCGACGCCGTGGACGATCAGACCTACAAGGGCGTGGTCACCAAGGTCAGCGTGGCGGGCACCTCCTCCAGCGGCGTCACGACCTACCCCGTCACCATCCGCATCGACGAGACCGACGGCCTTCTTCCCGGCATGAGCGCCGACGCCACCATCGTTCTGGGAAGCGCCGAGGGCGTGCTGACCATTCCCTCCGCCGCTCTCATGCGGGGCAGCCTGGTGCTGGTCACCGCCGATTCCCCCAGCGCCGCCAACGGCGCCTCCGGTGAGTCGGATGCCTCCGCCAGTCAGCAGGGCGGCGGCTACGTCTCGGTCCAGGTCACCGTCGGCATCCGTGACGACAACTACCTGGAGATCACTTCCGGCCTGCAGGAGGGCGACACAGTGGCCTACATCCCCACCACCTCCTCCGGCAACACCTTCCAGATGGGCATGATGCCCGGCGGAGGCATCCCCGGCGTAGGCGGCATGCCCGGCGGCGGTGGCGGCGGCATGGGCGGCGCGCCGGGAGGGTTCTGATATGAATGCGCTCATCGAATTTCAGGACGTCTGCAAATATTATCATATGGGAGACACCACCGTGGTGGCCGCCGACCACATCTCCTTTCAGATCCGCAAGGGTGAGTTTGTGGCCATCGTGGGCTCCTCCGGCTCCGGCAAGTCCACCTGCATGAACATCATCGGCTGTCTGGACGTCCCCTCTGAGGGGACCTATCTGCTGGACGGCCGGGATGTGGGCCAGATGAACAAAAACAAGCTGGCCGAAATCCGCAACGCGCTTTTGGGCTTCATCTTCCAGCAGTACAACCTGCTGCCCAAGCTGAATCTGTTGGAAAACGTGGAGGTCCCGCTGATATACGCCGGCGTGCCCCGTGCAGAGCGCCGGGAGCGGGCCAGAATCGCCCTGGAGATGGTGGGGCTGGGTGACAAGCTCCAGCACAAGCCCAGCCAGCTCTCCGGCGGCCAGCAGCAGCGGGTGTCCATTGCCCGGGCCCTGGTGGGCGAGCCGGCGGTCATTCTGGCCGACGAGCCTACCGGCGCCCTGGACTCCAAGACGGGCCGCGAGGTCCTCTCCCTCCTCCAGGAGCTCCACGCCGCGGGCAACACCGTGGTCCTGATCACGCATGACAATTCCATCGCCGTCCAGGCTCAGCGCATCATCCGGCTGGAGGACGGCCGGGTGGTCTACGACGGGCCCTCCAACGCGCCCGAGGCGGTCGTCACCCCCAGGGCCGCCGGAACGGGAGGAGGCGCATCGGCTTGAATATCCTGGAATCTCTCTCCCTGGCCGTCAAGAACATCGTCTCCAGCAAGACCCGCACGCTTTTGACCATGCTGGGCATCATCATCGGCGTGGCGGCGGTCATCGTCATCGTGGGCCTGGGCAACGGCCTGGAGGGCTATGTCTCCGACAGCTTTTCCAGCATGGGCACCAACACCCTCACCGTCATGGTCCTGTCCCGGGGCTCCACCCGCACCATGGAGGTGGAGGACGTTTACGGCATCGTGGCCGAAAACAGCCAGTACCTGGATCTCTGCTCCCCCACCGCCAGCCTGTCCGGTTCAGTAAAGGTCGGCGCCGACACCACCAGCTCCTCGGTTACCGGCGTCAGTGAGGATTACTTCTCCATCCAAGGGTATGAGGTCTCCCAGGGCCGCGGCTTGCAGTACAGCGACATCGCCACCCGCACCAAGGTCTGCGTGGTGGGGGCCTACCTGGACCAGGCCTATTTCGGCGGGAACGCCGTGGGCCAGACCCTGCGGGTGGGCGGCCAGAGCCTGACCATCGTGGGCGTTCTTGAGCAGCAGGCCGGCGAACTGGAGGAAGGGGGCGCCGACGACTGCCTCTTCCTCCCCTACTCCACCGCCTCCCGCATCTCCGGGCGCGTCTCCAGCTATGTGGTCACCGTTCCTGACGAGGACTTTCTGTCTGAGAGCAAGGCCGCTCTGGAGGATGCCCTGTACGAGTTCTTCGAGAGCGATGACTTTTACACCGTTACCAGCATGTCCGAGATGCTGGAGACCATGACCAGCATGATTAACCTGCTGGTGCTGGTCCTGGCGGGCATTGCCGCCATTTCTCTGGTGGTGGGTGGCATCGGCATTATGAACATCATGCTGGTCTCCGTCACCGAGCGCACCCGGGAGATTGGCATCCGCAAATCCCTCGGCGCCAAGGAACGGTATATCATGCAGCAGTTCGTGATCGAGGCGGCCTGTACCAGCGCGCTGGGCGGCATCATCGGCATTCTCATCGGCTACGGCCTATCGGCGGCGGCCACCCGCGTGGTCACCAGCCTGATGGAGGCCACCCTCACCGTCTCGCCCAGTGCGGGCGCGGTGGCGCTGGCTTTCGGCATCTCGGTGGGCATCGGCATTCTCTTCGGCTACCTGCCCGCCAAAAAGGCCGCCGCCCTCAACCCCATCGACGCGCTGCACTACGACTGATAGGAGTGAACGAAGAATGAAAAATCGCTTGATCGCCCTGTGCGCCGCCCTGTGTCTGGTCCTCCCTCTGGGGACCGGGGCCCTGGCCGCCCAGAGCACGGATACCGCTCTGGAGACCGTGAAGGTTCTGGGCATTATGGTGGGAGATGAAAACGGGAACATGAACCTCTCCTCCCCGGTGACCCGGGCAGAATTTGTCAAGATGATGACGGCGGCCTCCGCCTACCAGGATACCGTGGGCAGCGGCTACGGCTCCTCCCTTTTCAAGGACGTGAAGAGCAGCCACTGGGCCGGCGAGTACATCAGGCTGGGCGTGGAGCAGGGCTGGTTTAACGGCTATGTGGACGGCACCTTTCGCCCGGACAGCTCCATCACCCTGGAGGAGGGCTGCACCGCCCTCCTGCGGCTGCTGGGCTATGATTCGGGCAGCCTGGCCGGGAGCTTTCCCACCGCGCAGCTCTCCAAATCCAGCGCCATCGGCCTGCTGGACGACCTGGCCGCCGTGCAGGGTCAGGTCCTCACCCGGCAGGACTGCGTGACCCTCTTCTATAACCTGCTCACCACCCAGACCAGCTCCGGCTCGGTCTACGGCGCCACCCTGGGCTACACCATCACCAACGGCGAAGTGGATTACTCCGCCCTGGTCGCCGCCGACACCAAGGGCCCCTATGTGGCCTCCTCCGGCTCCCTGGAGCTCCCCTTCTGCACCGACAACGTCGCCGTCTACCGCAACGGCTCCGCCTCCGACCTGTCGGCGGTGAAGCAGTACGACGTATACTACTATAACGCCAACCTGCGCACCGTCTGGCTCTACAGCAGCCGGGTCACTGGCACCCTCACCGCCGTCTCTCCCAACCGGGCCGCCCCCTCCTCCGTCACGGTGGCGGGCGTCTCCTACGACATTGGCACCTCCGCCGCCTACAAGCTCTCCAGCCAGGGCGGCTTTGCCGACGGCGACACCGTCACCCTCCTGCTGGGCATGAACGGCGAGGTGGTGGACGTGATCACCGCCCAGGCCAGCGACAGCGTCTATTACGGCGTGGTGGTCTCCAGCGAAAAGACCGCCTCCTCCTCGTCCACCTCCCTCTCCGACACCACCTCCGTGCAGATCGTCACCCAGGTGGCCTGCTCCGACGGCACGGTCCGCACCTTCTATCACAGCGGCAGCCAGCTCACCGCCGGGCGGCTGGTGAGCGCCGGGGTCAGCCGCTCCGGCACCGTGGTAAAGTACCTGTCCACCAAGAGCCTGTCGGGCACGGTCAGCAGCGACGGCGCCCACTTCGCCGGCTACCCCTTCGCCGCCGGCGTGGAGATCCTGGACACCGACAGCAGCGGCGGCTATGCCCGCATCTACCCCTCCCGTCTGGTTGGGGTCAAGCTCCCGTCCGAACATGTACGCTACTACACCCTGGATTCCTCCGGCTGCATCGACCGGCTCATTCTGGACGAGGCCACCGGCGACACGCTGGACTACGTCTATCTGACCTCTGCCAACAGCACATCCGAGGGCATGAGCGTCTCCGGCACCTATCAGTACCTGCGCAGCGGGACGGCCGGAACCATCAGCGGCTCCACCGCCTACAGCGTCTCCACCGGCGGCGCGGTGCTCCTCTACGACGACGGCAGCCTCAAAACCATCCGACAGCTCCAAAAGGTCGCCCTGACCCAGCTTTCCGACCGGTACGCCATGGCCGGGAATCAGAAATACCTGCTGGATGAGAACGTCCAGGTGCTGCTTCAGGGCTCCAGCGGCTGCTATGCCACCACCCTGTCCGCCATCAACGCCGAGGACTACTCCCTGAGGGGCTGGTACGACGAGCTGGGCTGTCCCGGGGGCGGGCGCATCCGCATCCTGGTGGCCACCGTCGCCTGAATCCGCTCCCCTCCCCGGTTTTTCCCCTCTTGCCGCCGGAGGCGTTCTGGTGTATGATGCTGGAGTGAAGGGAAACGTTTTGCGGGGTGAACCGATTGGAACAGGAGCAGCGGGCCTCGGCGCCCGACATCGCCGCCCTGGCCGGAGAGATCCTTCTGGCCAGCGGGGCGGAGATCTTCCGGGTGGAGGAGACCATCGACCGTATCTGCCGGGCCTACGGCGTGGCGTCCGCCGACGCCTTCGTCCTCAGCAGCGGCATCTTCCTCACGGCGGGGAACGAGACGGAACGGGCCTTCGCCCGGGTCCGGCACATCCCCCTCAGCGGGGCCCGCCTGGACCGGGTGGCCGCCGTCAACCAGCTCTCCCGGGAGATCGAGCAGGGCCGCTGTACGCCCCGGCAGGCTTATCAGCGCCTGCTGGCCATCCGGGACCTGCCCGGCCGCCCCCGGTGGGTCCAGACTCTGGCCTCCGGCGTGGGCAGCGGCTGCTTTTGCCTTCTCTTCGGGGGCGGCCCCGCCGACTGCCTGGTCTCTTGCGGGGCAGGTCTGCTGCTCTACCTCTACCTGCTCTATCTGGTGCGGGGCCGCCTGTCCAAGATCGCCGCCAACATCAGCGGCAGCGCTCTGGTCACCCTCTTCTCCCTGCTGGTCTATCTGGCGGGGGTGGGGGAACGGCTGGACATCATCACCATCGGGGCCATCATCCCCCTCATTCCCGGCGTGGCCTTCACCAGCGCCATCCGGGACATCGCCGACCAGGATTACATCGCCGGCGCGGTCCGGATGCTGGACGCTCTGCTGGTCACCTTCTGCATCGCCGCAGGCGTGGGCCTGGTCATGGCGGGCTATCACCTGCTGCTGGGAGGTGCGCTGCTGTGAACCTTCTTCCGCTTCTGCCGGAGGTGGCCGCCGCCGGGGCCGGTACCGCCGCCTTCGCCGTCCTCTTCCACGTGCCCGCCGCCTTCTACCTCCGCTGCGGCGTCATCGGCGGCTGCGGCTGGCTGTGCTACCGGCTGCTGATGGCGGCGGGCCTGACCGCCATTCCCGCCGTCTTCTGCGCCACGGTGCTGGTGGTCTTCCTCTCCCGCCTGTCGGCGGTGGTCCGCCGGTGCCCGGTCACCCTGTTCCTGGTCCCCGGCATCTTCCCCCTGGTCCCCGGCGTGGGTATCTACTGGACGGCCTACTACCTGGTCACCGACCGGTCCGCTCTGGCTTCCCAGCAGGGGAGCACCACCCTGCGCAGCGCCGTGGCCATCGTATTGGGCATCCTGCTGGTGCTGGAGATGCCCCAGGGGCTGTTTCGGCGGCTGGCCGGTCCCTTCCTCCGAGCGTAAAGACAGCGGGCCCCGCAAAAGCGGGGCCCGCTGTTTTTCTACTGCTCCCACAGCCGCTCAGGATACAGACCCCGGGCCGTCATGTCCGCTAGGGCGGCCACCACAGTGGGTTTGTCCTCCTGATAGGTGACTCCGTACCACTTGTCCCGGCTTCGCAGGACCTTTACCCGGGCCTTGCCCTCGTCAATGAGGGCGCTGACCACTGCGGGGAGGTAATACTCCCCCTTCAGGGGATTCTCCGCACGGGTCCGCTCCAGAAAGGCCGGGAACCGGGCCCAGGCCTCCTCCAGATAGCTCCGGGTAAAGCCCCACAGATTCATGGAAACCACCGTATCCCCCGGCAGGACGGTCCAGGTGGCTCCGCCGTCCTCGGTGTACCGGATGGCCGTCCCATCCTTCTCGATGCGGGTGCGCTCGGTGACCCGCTCCAGGTAGCCGTCCTCGTCCTCCCGGCACACGCCCCGGGACACCGAGCCGTGCTCGGTGACGGTATTCTCCAGCCGGTAGCCCACCATGGCGTACTCGTAGCCCGCCGCCCCGTCGGGGTGGGCGGTGAGATAATCGTAAACGGCCCGGAACCCCTCGGGACCGTAGTAGTCGTCGGCGTTCACCACCGCGAAGGGCCCGTCCACCACGTGCCGGGCCGCCAGAACGGCCTGAGCGGTGCCCCAGGGCTTTACCCGCCCCTCCGGCACCCGCTCCCCCTCCGGCAGATCCTCCAGCGCCTGAAAGGCGTATTTGACCGTCATCGCGCCGCCGAGCCGGTCTCCGATTGCGGCGCGGAACTCCGCCTCGTGCTCCCGCTTGATGACGAACACCACCGTGTCAAAGCCCGCCCGGCGGGCGTCGTAGATCGAATAGTCGATGATGAGCTGGCCGTGGGGCCCCACCGGGTCCAACTGCTTGAGCCCGCCATAGCGGCTCCCCATGCCCGCCGCCATGACCACCAAAACCGGTCGTTCCATACCTTTGCTCTCCTTTCCTGCTGCCGCAGATGTAGTTTCTTCTATTCTAATCGGCCAGAGGCAAAAAGGGAAGAGCCATTTTTCCTGTGTTTTTCGCCGCGTTGACTTCCCCCGGGGAGCAAGGTATAATTTACCTATCCAAACATGGCGCTTCGGACGCATATGACGCATATATTTAGGAGGAGAAAGCATGGGGTTCAAAAGCGACATTGAGATCGCGCAGGAGTACCGGATGGAGGACATCCGCTCCATCGCCGCCCGGGCGGGCGTGGACGAGCCGTACCTGGAGCTCTACGGCAACTACAAGGCCAAGATCGACTCCCGCCTCCTGCGGGAGAGCCGGCGGCCCGACGGCAAGCTGGTCCTGGTGACCGCCATCAATCCCACCCCGGCCGGCGAGGGCAAGACCACCACCACGGTGGGTCTGGCCGACGGCCTGCGGCGCATTGGGAAAAACGCCCTGGTGGCCCTGCGGGAGCCCTCTCTGGGCCCCGTGTTCGGCGTCAAGGGCGGCGCCGCCGGCGGCGGCTACGCCCAGGTGGTGCCCATGGAGGACATCAACCTCCACTTCACCGGCGACTTCCACGCCATCGGCGCCGCCAACAACCTGCTGGCCGCCCTGCTGGACAACCACATTCAGCAGGGCAACGCCCTGGGTATCGACGTAAAAAAGATCACCTGGAGGCGCTGTGTGGACATGAACGACCGGCAACTGCGCAATGTGGTGGACGGTCTGGGCGGGCGGATGAACGGCGTGCCCCGGGAGGACGGCTTCGACATCACCGTGGCCAGTGAGATCATGGCCGTGCTCTGCCTGGCCTCCGACCTGATGGACCTGAAGGCCCGGCTGGGCCGGATGGTGGTGGCCTACACCTACGACGACAAGCCCGTGACCGCCGCCGACCTGAAGGCCCAGGGCGCCATGGCCGCCCTGCTCAAGGACGCCATGAAGCCCAATCTGGTCCAGACCCTGGAGGGCACCCCCGCCTTCATCCACGGCGGGCCCTTTGCCAACATCGCCCACGGCTGCAACAGCGTCATCGCCACCCGCATGGCCATGCGTCTGGGGGACTACGCCATCACCGAGGCCGGCTTCGGCGCCGACCTGGGGGCGGAAAAGTTTCTGGATATCAAGTGCCGCCTGGCCGGGCTCACCCCCTCCGCCGTGGTGGTGGTGGCCACCGTCCGCGCCCTCAAGCACCACGGCGGCGCGGCCAAGGCCGACCTGAATCAGGAAAACCTGGAGGCCCTGGAAAAAGGCCTGCCCAACCTGCTTCAGCACGTGGGCAACATTACCAACGTCTTTGGCCTGCCCTGCGTGGTGGCCATCAACCGCTTCCCCACCGACACCGAGGCCGAGCTCAAGCTGGTGGAGGACCGGTGCCGGGCTCTGGGCGTCAACGTGGCTCTCAGCGAGGTCTGGGGCAAGGGCGGCGAGGGAGGCATGGCCCTGGCCCGGGAGGTGGTCCGGCTGTGTGAAGAGGAGGGCAGCTTCCGCTTCTCCTATGACGCCGACGCCTCCATTGAGGACAAGCTCCACGCCATCGCCACCAAGGTCTATCACGCCGACGGGGTGGACCTCACCCCCAACGCCCGCAAGCAGATGAAGCAGCTCACCGAGCTGGGCTTCGGCGGCCTGCCCATCTGCATGGCCAAGACCCAGTATTCCTTCTCGGATGACCAGAACCTGCTGGGCGCCCCCAAGGGCTTCCGAATCACCGTGCGAAACCTGAAGGTCTCCGCCGGAGCCGGCTTCCTTGTGGCCCTCACCGGCGACATCATGACCATGCCCGGCCTGCCCAGAGTCCCGGCGGCGGAGAAGATCGACGTGGACGAGAACGGCAAAATTTCCGGACTGTTTTAAAAATAGGAGGCGCGATATGGAGCTGACCAAGCAAAGCTGCGAGGATTTCCTGGACGTGCTGGCCTCCAAGGAGCCGGTCCCGGGCGGCGGAGGTGCCGCCGCCCTGGTGGGCGCGGTGGGGGTGGCCCTGGGCCATATGGTGGGAGCCCTCACCGTGGGCAAGAAGAAATACGCCGACGTGCAGGAGGACATTCTGGCCCTCAACGCCAGGGCCGAGGCCCTGCGCGCCCGGCTGGTGGAGCTGGTGGAGGAGGACGCCCGGGCCTTCGAGCCCCTGTCCCGGGCCTACGGCCTGCCCGCCTTTACGGAAGAGGAGAAGGCCCGCAAGGCCGCCGTCATGGCCCAGGCCCTGGACGCGGCCTGCGCCGCCCCGCTGGCGCTGATGGAGGCGCTGTGTCAGGCCATCGACCTGCACCGGGAATACGCCCAGAAGGGGACCGCCATCGCCATCTCCGACGTGGGAGTGGGGGTTGCCTGCTGCAAGGCGGCCCTCCAGGGGGCCAGTCTCAACGTATTCATCAACACCAAGTCCATGGCCGACCGTGCCAAGGCCGAGGCTGTCAACGAAAAGGCCCGGGCCATGCTGGACGCCTCCTGCGCGCTGGCTGACGGCATTTTTGCCGACGTGGCCGCGCGCTTCCAGTGAGGTGCGCCATGGCAAAAATTTTATCCGGCAAAGAGGTCGCCGCCGCCCTGAACAGCCGGCTCCAGGCCCGGGCCGCCGCCCTGGCGGAGCAGGGTGTCCTTCCCACCCTGGCCATCGTCCGGGTGGGTGAGCGGGAGGACGATCTGTCCTATGAGCGGGGCGCCATGAAGCGGTGCGGCACGGTCGGCGTCTCGGTACGTCCCTTCGTCCTACCCGCGGACGTGCGCCAGGACGAGCTGCTGGCCGTCATCCGGCAGATCAACGAGGACCCGGCCATCCACGGCTGCCTGCTGTTCCGCCCTCTGCCCAAGCATCTGGATGAGCGGGCGGTATGTGAAGCGCTGCGGCCCGAAAAGGACGTGGACTGCATCACCAGCGGTTCCCTGGCGGCGGTCTTTTCCGGCCAGGGGGCGGGGTATCCCCCCTGCACCGCCCAGGCCGTGTTGGAAATTCTGGACCACTTCGGCTGCGAGCTCCGGGGCAAACGGGTCACGGTGGTGGGCCGGAGCCTGGTGGTGGGCAAGCCGGTGTCCATGATGCTGCTGGGCCGCCACGCCACCGTCACCATCTGCCACACCCGGACGGCGGACCTGCCGGGCCAGTGCCGTCAGGCGGAGATCCTGGTGGCCGCGGCGGGCAAGGCAGGCGTTATCGGGAAGGAACACGTCTCCCCCGGCCAAGTGGTCGTGGACGTAGGCATCAACTGGGATGCGGCCGCGGGCCGCCTGCGGGGGGACGTGGACTTCGAGCAGGCCGAACCCCTTGTGGAGGCCATCACCCCGGTCCCCGGCGGCGTGGGCGCCGTCACCACTTCGGTGCTGGTGGGCCATGTGGTGGACGCCGCCGCCCGAGCGGCGGGTCTGTAATCTCTTATCCGAAACAGCGGGGCCCCGGCGCATTGCGCCGGGGCCCCGCTGTGTGGCAAAAAGGTTGTTGGGATTGCAAGGGAACGCACATGTCAGACCGGTATACACAGGGGATCTATGGGAAAGCGAGCCGGAATCCAGCCCGCGGACCCGCGGGAATTCAGCGGAACAGGCTGCCGGAGATGACCAGCTTCTGGATCTCGTTGGTGCCCTCGTAGATCTGGGTGATCTTGGCGTCGCGCATCATGCGCTCCACATGATAGTCCTTCATGTAGCCATTGCCGCCCAGCATCTGAACCGCCTCGGTGGCGACCTTCATGGCGGTGTCGGTACAGGTCATCTTGGCCATGGCCGCGGGGATGGAGTAGGGCTGACCCTCCTCCTTGCACAGGGCGGCCTTATAGAGGAGCAGCTTGGCCTTTTCGATGTCGGTGGCCAGCTCGGCCATCTTGAAGGCCAGGTACTGCTGCTTGTTCAGAGGCTTGCCGAACTGCTGGCGCTGCATCAGGTACTGGCGGGCGATCTCATAGGCGCCCTCGGCGATGCCCAGGCCCTGGGCGCCCACGCCGATGCGGCCGCCGTCCAGGGTCTTCATGGCCAGCTTAAAGCCCTCGCCGGGCTTGGCGATCATGTTCTCAGCGGGCACGCGGACGTTGTCGAGGATCATGTCGGACACCATGGCGGTACGGATGCCCATCTTGTTCTCCACATGGCCCACGGTGAAGCCGGGTGTGCCCTTCTCCACCACAAAGGCCGCCATGCCCTTGGTGCCCAGCTCCGGGTCGGTCAGGCAGTAGATGACGGTGTAGTCGGCCAGAGGGCCGTTGGTGTTGAAGCACTTGGAGCCGTTGATGACATAGCTGTCACCGTCCTTGGTGGCCACGGTATGCTGGCCGGCGGCGTCGCTTCCGGCGGAGTGCTCGGTCAGGCCGAAGGAGCCAATCTTCTCCCCATAGGTGATGGGGGCCAGAAACTTCTTTTTGATCTCGTCGGGGGCGGAGGAGTTCATGATGCTGCCGCCGTACAGGGAGGTGTCCACGGAGAAGGCGATGCCGAAGGCGGCGTCCACCTTTGAGATCTCCTCCACGGCCAGGATGTAGCTCAGGTAACTGCCGCCCATGCCGCCCAGCTCCTTGGGATAGGGCAGGCCGTAGATACCGGTCTTACCCAGCTTGCGGAAGGCCTCCAGGGGGAACTCACCGGACTCGTCCCGCTCGCGGACCTGGGGGAGAAGCTCCTTCTCTGCGAAATCCCGGGCCAGCTTCTGGATGTCCTTCTGCTCGTTTGTCAGTTCGAAATTCATGGCAATCATCCTTTCCTTATCTATAAATTGGTCCCACCATTTATACCTAATACAAATATCTAGCTAGCTAATTATATGGGCAAAAAAAGCACCGCTCTGCGGCTTGTTATCTTACTGCAAATAGTTTCTATTCAAAACTATCTTGGTACAAAAATACCACATTCTTTTCTCCTTGTCAAGCCCTGATTTCCGATTTTACACAAATTTTATTGGTGCTACCTCTCGCCCGGCTCTTGTTTTTCCCAGGGCCGGGCGGTACAATAAAAATATCCCCGGCAAATCAAGAAAACGATAGGAGAGGAAACTATGAAGCAAAAACGTCTGTCTCAGTCCCTGCTGGCTGTCCTGATGGCCGTGGCTCTGCTGGTCTCCCTCATTCCGGCGGCTTTGGCCGCCGAGGGCGGCAAGCACATCACCATTCTGGGCACCTCGGATATGCATGGCAACATCTGGGGCTACAGCTATGAGGACAACAAGGAGAGCGCCAACAACGGCATGGCCCGCCTCTACACCTACATCCAGCAGGTGCGCGCCGAGAATCCCAACACCATCCTCATCGACGCGGGCGACGACATCCAGGGCACCATTATGACCGACGACATCTACAACAAGACTCCGGACGAGGCCCATCCCGTCATCGCCGCCATGAATTACATGGGCTACGATGCCATGACGTTGGGCAACCACGAATTCAACTGGGGCATCCCCACCATGCAGAAGATCGTCGGCCAGGCCGAGTTCCCCGTGCTGGCCGCCAACGTGAAGGGGACCGACGGCAAGCTGGTCACCGGCGCGGGCTGGACCATCGTGGAGAAGGACGGCGTGAAGGTGGCCGTCATCGGCGTGGTCACCCCCGACGTGCCCATCTGGGACGGCGGCAAGGAGGGCATCGACGGCTGCACCTATGAGGCCGCCAGCGCCGCCGTGAAGGCCGCCATCGCGGAGATCGGCACACAGGCCGACCTCATCGTGGTCTCCGCCCACATGGGCCTGTACGCCGAGTTCGACGAAGAGAACGGCTCCGATTCCGCCCAGAAGATCCTGGACGACAACCCGGAGATCGACGTGCTCCAGGTCGCCCACAACCATGTGGTGGTCAACGAGAAGCAGGGCAACCTGGTCATCGGCGGCGTGCGCAACGGCGGCCGCGACATCGCCCGCTTCGATCTGACGCTGGACGCCGACAACAACATCGTTGACAGCGCCGTGGAGATCGTGGACATGGCCGACGTCACCCCCAGCCAGGAGATCCGCTCCATCGCCCTGGTGGCCGAGGCCCACCAGAAGACCATCGACTTCATCAACGGCGGCGGCTCCGGCGAGGACGGTCAGAGCGGCGCCGCCCTGGGCGCCACCACCGCCAAATTCCAGCCTGAAAACGAGATCGCCGGCCTGCCCGAGGGCAAGCTCCGCGACACCGCCGTCATGGACCTCATCAACCAGATCCAACTGGAGAACTCCGGCGCCGACGTCTCCGCCGCCGCTCTGTTCAAGGACACCAGCGACCTGCCCGCCGGCGACATCAACTACGGCAACATCTTTGACATCTACAAGTTCGACAACACCCTCTACCGGGTCACCGTCACCGGCAAGGAGCTGAAGGCCTACATGGAGTGGGCCGCCGAGTGCTACAACCAGTGGGTCCCCGGCGACATCAACATCAGCTTTGACCCCGAGTACCCCGGCTACCTCTACGATATGTTCGCCGGTGTGGACTATGAGATCGACCTGAGCCAGCCCAAGGGCGCACGCATCAAAAACGTGATGTTCAAGGGCAAGCCTCTCACCGACGAGCAGACCCTCACCCTGGCGGTGAACAACTACCGCTACTCCTCCGCCCTCAAGTCCCAGGGGCTTGTGGAGGGCAAGAAGGAGTGGGAGTCCTCCAACTCCATCCGCGACATGATCGTGGCCTACTTTGCCGAGCACTCCCCCGTGGCCCCCGCTGTGGACAACAACTGGAAGATCGTGGGCGTGGACCTGAGCGTGGACGACCCCCGCCGCCAGGAGATCATCGATCTGGTGAACGCCGGCCGTTTGGACGCCCCCTATGACAAGAGCTACAACCTGAACGACTATGACGCCATTCTCGCCTCCGCCAAGCCCGCCGGCAACGTCAGCGTCAACGGCGAGGTGGTGGGCTCCGCCTTTACCTATCAGATCGACGGCGGCGCCACCTACTACCGTCTGCGGGATGTGGCCTGCGCCCTGAAGGACACTGCCGCCGCCTTCAATGTGGAGTGGAACGGCCAGGTAGTGGTCACCAAGGGCGCGGCGTATACCGTCGAGCCCATCGAGAATCCCGCCATGATCCCCGCTGTCACCGAAACTACCCTCTCCGTCTTGGCGGACGGCCAGAGCGTGGAGGTCTCCGCCGCCCTCCTATCTCCCGGCTACCATTGCGTCACCGCCGAAGGGCTGGCCGCCCTGCTGGGCCTCTCCGTCACCGAGGCTGACGGTATGCTGACCATCATTGCCCAGTAAGCACCCGGTCTATTTGGGCCAATTCGCCTCTGAAAAGCCACGGTCAGGTTGTATAACCTGACCGTGGCTTTTTATCCCGCCGTATGCTATACTTTTTCCATCCGAACTGAACCATAGGAAGCCACAAGGAGGTCAATCGTATGGCACACACTGTTATCACCGTGGGCCGCGAATACGGCTCCGGCGGACGTCTCATCGCCCAAAAGGCCGCCGAGGCCCTGGGCATCCCCTTCTTCGACCGTTCCATCATCAACATGGCCGCCGAGGAAACCGGGCTCTCCGCCGATTTCATCCGTCGTACCGAGCAGCAGAAAACCAGCAGCTTTCTCTACAACCTCTATATGAGCACCCAGAGCCTGCCCGTCAACGACCAGGTCTTTATTGCCCAGTCGGAGGTTATCCGACGGGTGGCTGCCGAGGGGCCCTGCATCATCGTGGGCCGCTGCGCCGACTATGTGCTGCGCAACCAGTCCGGCGTGGACGCCCTGAACCTCTTCATCCACGCCCCCATGGAGGAGCGCATCCGGAGGGTCCGGGAGGAGTACAAGGTCCAGGCCCCCGACTTGCGGCTCTACATTCTCAAGCAGGACAAGAACCGGGCCGCCTACTACGAGCACTTTACCGACGGACAGTGGGGCAAGGCCCAGAATTACCATCTGGCCGTCAGCAGCGGTCTGGGTCTGGAGACCATCGTGCGCCTCCTGACCGATCTGATGCGGGATCGGGGGCTCGGCGCGTGAGCACAGAACCCCGTCAGCCTGCGGAAAACAAGATGGGCGTCATGCCCGTGCGTCAGCTTCTCATTACCATGTCCCTGCCCATGATGATTTCCATGCTGGTGCAGGCCCTCTACAACGTGGTGGACAGCATGTTCGTCTCCTACATCAGCGAATATGCCCTCACCGCCGTGGGCCTGGCCTTTCCCGCCCAGAACCTGATGATCTCGGTGGGCGTGGGGACCGGGGTGGGCGTCAACGCCCTGCTGTCCAAGAGCCTGGGAGAAAAAAATTTTGACGCAGCCAACAAGGCCGCCGTCAACGGCATCTTTCTGGCCTTCTGCTCCTGGGCGGCTTTTGCCCTGCTGGGCGGCTTTTTCTCCCGGACTTTCATGGCCCTCCAGACCGACGTGCCCGAGATCATCGCCTACGGCGACACTTACCTCACCATCATTGCCGTGGCCTCGGTGGGCATGATGTTTCAGATCTGCTTTGAGCGGCTGCTCCAGTCCACCGGAAAAACCATTTACACCATGCTCTCTCAGGGCCTGGGCGCCGTCATCAACCTGATCCTGGACCCCCTGCTCATTTTCGGCCTCGGACCCTTCCCCGCCATGGGCATCGCCGGGGCGGCCCTGGCCACCGTCATCGGCCAGTGCGTGGGCGCCCTGCTGGGCCTCTTCTGCAATCTGCGGCGCAACCCGGAGATCACCATCTCCTTCCGGGGCTTCCGGCCCCATGGCGTCACCATCCGGAAGATCTATGCCGTGGGCGTGCCGTCCATCATCATGTCCTCCATCGGCTCGGTGATGACCTTCGGCATGAACAAGATCCTGGGGGCCTTCAACTCCACCGCCGTGGCGGTCTTTTCCGCCTATTTCAAGCTGGAGAGCTTTATCTTCATGCCGGTATTCGGCCTCAACAACGGCATCGTGCCCATCATCGCCTACAACTATGGCGCGCGCAAGCCGGACCGTATCCGGGCCGCCGCCAAGCTGGGCTTCCTCTATGGTGCGGCCATCATGGCCGTGGGCGTGCTGCTGTTCTGGCTCATCCCGGGCCGGCTCCTAGGCATCTTCAACGCCTCCGACTATATGCTGGAGATCGGTATCCCCGCCCTGCGCCTCATCAGCCTCAGCTTCCTGCCCGCCGCCTTCGGCATCGTTACCTCCTCGGTCTGTCAGGCCCTGGGCCACGGCGTACTGAGCCTCATCGTCTCCGTGCTGCGGCAGTTGGTGCTCATTCTGCCCGTCTCCTGGCTGTTGGGCCACTTTGTCGGCCTCAGCGCCGTGTGGGCGGCTTTCCCCTTTGCGGAGGTCTTCTCCTTCCTGCTCAGTGCGGTGTTTATGGGCTACATGTTCAAAACCGTGGTCCGTCCCCTGGAGCAGCCCGAACCCTGACACAAAAAGAGCCCCGCGTGAGAAGGCGGGAGTCATAAGACAGTTAACAGGAACAGCAGTTTATTCTGCTGTTCCTGTTCTTGTATAATTACATTTTGTGTGATAGTATGTAAAAACAACACTATAAACTTGTTGAATTTGATGGAGATGTTGTAATGGTCAGGGAAGTTAGAGAAAATGAGTTGAATGAACTTCTGGAATTGTATTTATTTTTACATGAGAAATCTGTTCCAGAGATGACAGAGCATTTGAAAAATACATGGAACACGATTATTGAAGACAAAAACCATCATATCATTGTTAAGGATGTAGATGGAAAAATCGTTTCTTCATGTGTTTGCGTAATTATTCCAAATCTGACAAGAAATATACGACCATACGCATTTATCGAAAATGTTGTTACCCATTTAAACTATCGAGGAAAAGGATATGCGACAGAATGCCTAAACTATGCAAAAGGTATTGCCGAAAGGGAAAACTGCTATAAAATGATGTTACTTACAGGTTCACAGGAAGAAACCACGCTGAATTTCTATGGTAACGCGGGATATAACAGTACAGACAAAACAGCATTTATTCAATGGCTTGAATAATACAAATTCAAGAAAGTTTGTCGAATAGATAAAGGGCGCACTTCTATACACCTACCGGTGTATCGTGCGATGTGCGGTTTTGCGCCGCACAAAAGCCTCCCCTGTGTAAGGGGAGGTGCCCCGCAGGGGAGGAGGAGTTGTCAATCCCTCAGTCAGCTTCGCTGACAGTTCCCTTTACACAAGGGCCTTTCCGAAACCGGTACATATTGCAAACTACCGACCTGCGAGCATACACAGGTCGGTAGAACTGTTTTACGGACACCCGCCAAAACGCGGGGCTCTTTTTTAATGGAAGGGAACCATCTCCATGCGGATGAACCAGCCCTGGTCGTGCTTGCACACCGGGCACATGGCGGGAGCCCGGGTACTCTCGATGACCATGCCGCAGTTGAGGCACATCCACTGCACCTTGACATCGGAGACAAAGAGCTTTTCCGACTCCAGCAGGTCGGCGAACCGGCCGAAGCGGTCGCCGTGGACCTTCTCGATGTCGGCGATCATGTCAAAGGTCTTGGCGATCTCGGAAAAGCCCTCCTCCCGGGCCACGTCGGCAAAGTGGGCGTAGTCGTGCTCCCACTCCTGGTACTCGTTGTGCTGGGCGGCGCGCAGATGCTCCAGCACGCCGGGGAAGATGTCCACCGGGTAAGTGCCGTCGATCTGGATGTTCTTGCCGGAGAGGGACTCCAGTAGGTCGTAATACACCTTGGCATGGGCCCGCTCCTGGTCGGCGGTGAAGGTGAACACCGCCTCGATCACATGCAGGTTCTTCCGCTTGGCCAGTCCGGCGGCAAAGGTGTAGCGGTTGCGGGCCTGGCTCTCTCCCGCAAAGGCGCGCAGCAGGTTCTGATGGGTCTGACTCTGGGCAAAGTCGATGGGCATGTACGCTCACTCCCTTTTCATGGATGCCTATAGTATGCCCTCTTTCCACCGCGCTCATACAAGGGGGGACCGGACGGCTGTGCCGTCCGGTCCCCCCTTTTCTTCTTGCCTCACAGACGCTTTTCCAGCTCGTCCCGAATCGCGTACAGGAAATCGGTGCTGTTCACCGTCCGGGCGGGGGCCTCCCCCTCCCACAGGCCGGCCAGGTCCTTGGTCATGGTGCCGGACTCGATGGTGGCGATGGAGGCGGCCTCCATGGCGTCGGCAAAGCGCACCAGATCGGCGCCGCCGTCCAGCTCTCCCCGCTTGCGCAGCGCCCCGGTCCAGGCAAACAGGGTGGCCATGGGATTGGTCGAGGTCTCCTTCCCCTTCCGATGCTGGTAGTAGTGGCGGGTGACGGTGCCGTGGGCGGCCTCGTACTCATACTTGCCCTCGGGTGAGACCAGCACAGAGGTCATCATGGCCAGAGACCCAAAGGCGGTGGACACCATGTCGCTCATCACGTCTCCGTCGTAGTTCTTGCAGGCCCAGATGAAGCCGCCCTCGCTGCGAATAACCCGGGCCACCGCGTCGTCAATGAGGGTATAGAAATACTCAATGCCCGCCTTTTTGAATTTTTTGTCATACTCCGCGTCATAAATCTCCTGAAAAATATCCTTGAAGTGGTGATCGTATTTCTTGGAGATGGTATCCTTGGTGGCAAACCACAGGTCCTGCCTGGTATCCAGGGCGTATTGGAAGCAGGCGTGGGCAAAGGAAGTGATGGAGGCGTCGGTGTTGTGCTGGCCCTGTATGATGCCGGCGCCCTGGAAATCGAAGATGGTCTCCCGGGCCTCGGCGCCGTCGGACGCGGTATAGACCAGCTCGGCCCTGCCGGGGCCGGGCACCTGGTATTCCACCGCCTTGTAGAGGTCGCCGTAAGCGTGACGGGCAATGGTGATGGGCTTCTTCCAGTTCTTCACCACCGGGGAGATACCCTTTACCATGATGGGGGCGCGGAACACGGTGCCGTCCAGGATGGCCCGGATGGTGGCATTGGGGGACTTCCACATCTGGGAGAGCTTGTACTCCTCCACCCGCTGGGCGTTGGGGGTGATGGTGGCACACTTGACCGCCACGCCATACTGCCGGGTGGCCTCGGCGGAGTCCACCGTCACCTGGTCGCCGGTGCGCTCCCGCTCGGGCAGGCCCAGGTCAAAATAGACGGTATTCAGTTCGATGTACGGCTTGAGCAGGATTTCTTTGATATCGCTCCACAGGATACGGGTCATCTCGTCGCCGTCCATCTCCACCAGAGGTGTTGTCATTTTGATCTTGTCCATCGTGCTCGCTCCTCCTTGGCATATTGTTTTCTCTTTTAGTATAAACGGTTTTCCGCAAAAAGGCAATGCAGGATTTTGCACATTCGCCTGCATTTTTACATAGGATACAGGGGGGAGCTCCCCCGAAATTCTGCAAGAGGTACAACGCCATGTGCAAGCGACTTTTTTCCGCCCTGCTGGGGCTGCTTCTGCTCTGCGCGCCCGCCCCGGCCCGGGCCGCCGCCGTGGACCGGATGGCCGGCATCGACATCAGCGTCTATCAGGGGGACGTGGATTTCGAGACCGTCCGGGACGACGGCGTGGAGGTGGTCTATATCCGGGCCAGCTACGGCAGCGACGGCGTAGACTCCGCCCTCTATTCCCACTACGAGGGGGCCCGGGCCGCCGGACGGAAGCTGGGCTTTTACCACTATCTCACCGCCCTGGACACGGAGAGCGCCCAGGCGCAGGCCGGCTTTTTTGCCGGCCTCATCCGGGACCTGGACTACGACTGCCGTCCGGCCCTGGACTTCGAGGTCTACCGGGGTCTGGACCGAGACCAGGCCACTGCGGTGGCCGCCGCCTTTCTGGAGACCTTGGAGAACGAGCTGGACGTCACCCCTATGCTCTATGCCGACGCCTATGTGGCCTCCACCCGCTTTACCGGCGCTCTGAGCCGCTACCCCCTGTGGGTGGCCCAGTGGGAGGTCGCCGCCCCTGATCTCTCCGGTACCCCCTGGGAGACCTGGACGGGCTGGCAGTACACTGACCTGGGCCGGGTGGCGGGGATCGACGGATACGTGGACCGGGACTGGTTCACCGGTGAAGTCCTGCTGGACCCGGGCCCGGCCCCGCAGCCCTACCCCTACTACACGGTGCGGGCCGGGGATACGCTTTGGGCCATCGCCCAGCGGTATTACACCACCGTGGCTGAGTTGGCCCGGCTCAACGCGATTGCCGACCCCAACCGGATCTATGTCGGCCAGGTACTAAAGATTCCGTCGGACGGCTCGGACTACCAGGCTTACACGGTGCGGGCCGGGGATACGCTTTGGGCCATCGCCCAGCGGTATTGCACCACCGTGGCTGAGTTGGCCCGGCTCAACGCGATTGCCGACCCCAACCGGATCTATGTCGGCCAGGTACTGAAGATTCCCCTCTCCTGACCGCCAGGCAAGGCCGCGGGTATACCCGCGGCCTTGCTTTTTATCCGCCGCTATCATATAATTGTTTCATTCCATCGTTATGAAACGGAGGCACGGATTTTATGAGCGGTTCCTTTATTCCCCCCAGCTACGCCCCCAAGCTCAACCTGTACGACACCCAGAAGGCCATCGGCCTTTTGAAGCGGCTCTTCGAGGACACCCTGGGCGGCTCCCTCAACCTGCGACGAGTCTCCGCCCCTCTCTTCGTGGAGGCCAGTACCGGCCTGAACGACGACCTGAACGGCGTGGAGCGGCCCGTCTCTTTCGACATCCCCGCCGCCGGGCGGGACGCCCAGGTGGTCCATTCCCTGGCCAAATGGAAGCGGCTGGCCCTCCACCGCTACCAGTTTTCCGTGGGCGAAGGGCTGTATACCGACATGAACGCCATCCGGCGGGATGAGGAGCCCGACAACCTCCACTCGGTCTACGTGGACCAGTGGGATTGGGAAAAGGTGCTGGCCCCCCGGGACCGGAACGAGGATTATCTGAAAGAGACCGTCCGCACCATTGTGGAGTGCATCTGCCAGACCCAGACCACTCTGCGGGCCATGTTCCCCCAGTTGCTCTCCCTGCCCCTGGTGGAGCGGCAGGTCACCTTCGTCACCGCCCAGGAGCTGGAGGACCGCTGGCCCGACCTCTCTGCCAAGGAGCGGGAGGACGCCTGGGTAAAGGACCACCCCACCACCTTCCTCATGGGCATCGGCGGCGCGCTGAAGTCGGGCCGGCCCCACGACGGCCGGGCCCCCGACTACGACGACTGGGCCCTCAACGGCGACATTCTGGTGTGGAACCCGGTGCTGGAGCGCGCCTTCGAGCTGTCCTCCATGGGCATACGGGTCTCCCCCGAATCCCTGGACCGCCAGCTCACCCTGGCGGGCTGCGACGACCGGCGCTCACTTCCCTTCCATCGGATGCTCCTGAGTGGGGAGCTCCCCCTCACCATCGGCGGCGGCATCGGCCAGTCCCGGCTGTGCATGCTTCTGCTGGGAAAGGCCCACATCGGTGAGGTGCAGGCCAGCGTCTGGGACCCGGAGACCCTCGGCGCCTGCCAGGAAGCGGGGGTCGTCCTCCTGTGACGCGGCCCCCCAGAAGTCTCTTCGCCCGGCGGGCCGGTTCCGAAAAACCGCGTAGAAAATGGACGCTCCGCTCCCTTCTCTGCCGGGTTCTGCCCCTCTACCTGCTCTACTTTGTGCTGGGCGCTACCCTCCCCTTTTTGTCGCCCCCGACGGTGAGCGACTCCTTCCGCGCCGCCTGGGACCCCGCCGTCTTTGAGCAGGTCGGCTCCACCGACCGGGCGGCGCTGGTCACCGACAACCAGGACGCCCTGGACGTGCGGCTCCGGATGATCGGCGAGGCTGAGGAGCGCATCATCCTCTCTTCCTTCGACATCCGGGACTGTGACAGCGGGCGCGACATCTTTGCCGCTCTGCTGCTGGCGGCGGACCGGGGCGTGCAGATCCAGATCCTGTGGGACGGGGTCAGCGGGCTGCTCCGGGGCGGCTCGCCCATTTTCCGGGCGCTGGGCCGCCTGCCCAACGTGGAGATCCGCTTCTACAATGCCCCGAATCTGCTCCTGCCCTGGACGGTCAATGGCCGGATGCACGACAAGTATCTGCTCATTGACGACCGGCTGCTGCTGCTGGGCGGCCGGAACACTTTTGACCTGTTTCTGGGGGACTATGTGCCTGATGCGTTGAAGAGTCACGACCAGGATGTGCTGGTCTACAACACCGCTGCCGGAACGGAGCAGAGCGGGGCGCACACCGTGCTCACCCAGGTGGAGGCCTATTTCCAGTCCGTGTGGGAGAGTCCCTACAGCAGGACCGTACTGGACCGCCCGCCCCTGTTTCCCGGGAAAATCGACCGGGCGGAGGCGGAACTGCGGACCCGGTACGCCGCTTTGGCGGCCGCCGACCCCACTCTATTCGACCCCATACCGCTGGACTATGCCGCGCTCACCCTGCCGGTGGAGCATGTGGAGCTTCTCAGCAACCCCACCGGGATCATGAGCAAGGAGCCCTGGGTGTGGTGGCAGCTCATGGCCCTCATGGGCCGGGCGGAGGAGCGGGTCTTTCTCCAAACCCCCTACGCCGTGCTGAACGAGCCCATGTACCAGGCGCTGGAGGACCTGGCCGCCCGCGGCGTCCCCTTTGACCTCCAACTCAACTCGGTGGCGGTGGGGGACAACATCATGGCATCCTCTGACTACGTCCACAACAAGCAGCGGCTGCTGGAGACTGGGGTCACGGTGTGGGAGTGGTTCGGCGACTACTCCTCCCATGGCAAATCCGCCCTCATCGACGACATGGCCGTGGTGGGCTCCTACAACCTGGATATGCGCAGCACCTACCTGGACACCGAGCTTATGCTGGTCTTTCACGGCGGCGACTTCTCCAGAGCGCTGGAGGAGTACCTCCTCTCCACCCAGGACCACGCCCTCCAGGCCCTGCCCCAGGGCGGCTACGTCCCCAAGGAAGGGGTAGAGGTCCTGCCGGTCATCGGCGCTAAGGCCTGGCTGTTCCCCATCACCTCGGTGGTGTTCCAGCTAATCCGATACCTGCTTTAGTAATGTCTACTGAACAAACCGCCATGCGGTTTATTCGTATAGCAAAAAAGAGCACGGTCCATCAGGACCGTGCTCTTTTTTGTGTCTTATTCCTTGGTCTCCTCGGCCTTGGGGGCCTCGGAAGCCTTGGTCTCGGCGGCGGGAGCCGCAGGAGCGGACGCCGGCTTGGTCGCCGCCGCCGCGGGAGCCGCCTTGGGTGCCGCAGGCTTCACCACGGGGACCTTGCCATCCACCACGATGAGCTTCCGGGGGCACTTCTGGGCGCACAGCGTGCAGCCGATGCACTTGCTGTAGTCGATTTTGGCCAGGTTGTTCTCGATGGTAATGGCCTCCTTGGGGCAGGCCTTGGCGCACAGAGCGCAACCGATACAGCCGTTGGAGCAGACCTTGGTGACCGCGGGTCCCTTGTCCTTGGAGGAGCAGGGGATGGAAACATGCTTCTTGGTCTTGTAGGGCTCCAGGTCGATGATGTGGCGGGGGCAGATATCCACACACTTGCCGCAGGCCACGCACTTTTCATCGTCTACCACAGCCACGCCGTCCTTCACGTGAATGGCGTCGAAGGGACACTCAGACTCACAGCTACCCATACCCAGGCAGCCAAACTTACAGGCCAGAGGGCCGCCACCGGGCAGACGGGCGGCGGCAAGGCAGTCGTGGATGCCGATGTACTCGTACTTGGACTTGTCGGCGCCGCCGCCGGAGCAGTGGACCGTGGCCACCTTCTTGACGGACTCGCCGGCCGCCACGCCCATGATCTCAGCAATCTGAGCCGCGACGGCAGCGCCGCCGGCGGCGCAGGCATTGACGGGGGCCTTCCCGGCCGCCACAGCGGCCGCGTAGCCGCCGCAGCCAGGGAAGCCGCAGCCGCCGCAGTTGGCGCCGGGCAGGCAGCCCAGGATGGCCTCCTCGCGGGGGTCCTTCTCAACGGCGAACACCTTGGAGGCGTAAGCCAGGATCAGGCCGAACACGGCGCCCAGGATTCCCAGGACGGCCACAGCCATAATAACAGTTTGCATTGTTCGCGCCCCCCCTTAAAAGACTTTCAGGCCGGAGAAGCCCATGAAGGACAGGGCGATCAGGCCGGCGGTGACCAGTGCGATGGGGAAGCCCTCGAAGGACTTGGGGCACTCGGAGAACTCCAGACGCTCACGGACGCTAGCGAACAGCACGATGGCAATCAGGAAGCCGATGCCGCCGGTGATGCCGTAGACCAGGCTCTCAATGAAGCTATAGTTGTTCTGGGTGTTCTGGAGCACCACGCCCAGCACGGCGCAGTTGGTGGTAATCAGGGGCAGGTACACGCCCAGGGCCTGATACAGGGAGGGCATAGCCTTCTGGAGGAACATCTCCACGAACTGCACCAGAGAGGCGATGACCAGGATGTAGGTGACGGTCTGCATGAAGTCCAGGCCGTTGGCTACCAGCAGATACTTATTGATGGGCCAGCACACCGCAGAAGCCACGCCCATGACGAAGATAACGGCCATGCCCATGCCCAGAGCGGTGTCAACCTTCTTGGAGACACCCATAAAGGGGCAGATGCCCAGGAACTGGGAGAAGATAAAGTTGTTGACCAGAATGGCGCCCAGGGCAATGGAAAACAGACTGGTAAAATCCATTATTTGGCCACCTCCTCTTTCTTATCGTCCTTCTTGGGCTTGTTGAGGAAATACTGCATGGCGGCGATGACGCAGGCTAGCGTCAGGAAGCCGCCCACCGGCAGGATCATGCCCAGCGCGGGGATGCCCTCCGGCAGGATGCGGATGCCGTCGGCGCCGAACACGCCGGTGCCAAAGGTGCCGTTGCCCAGGAACTCGCGGACCACGCACATGATCACCAGGATCACCGTGTAGCCCAGGCCCTGACAGATGCCGTCCACCGCGGAGGCCAGTACGCCGTTCTTGGAGGAGAAGCCCTCGGCGCGGCCCAGGATGATGCAGTTCACCACGATCAGGGGGATGAACAGGCCTAGGCTGTCGGACAGGGCGGGCACGAAGGCCTTCAGCACCAGGTCCACCACCGTCACGAAGCCGGCGATGACCACAATGTAGCAGGCGATACGCACCTTATTGGGGATGATGTTTCGCAGCAGGGAGATAAAAATGTTGGACAGGGTCAGGATGACCAGCACACTCAGGCCCATGCCGATGCCGTTAAACAGCGTGGTGGTGATGGCCAGCACCGAGCACATGCCCAGCAGTTGGACGGTAACGGGGTTCTGGGTAATGAGACCCTCTTTGAACTGTTTGCCGAAATTCATAATGTCACGCCCTCCTTAACCCAGCTCGGCCACGGCCGCAATGGCGGAGTTAACGCCGCTGGTGACCGCGCGGGAGGTGATGGTGGCGCCGGTGAGAGCCTCGATCTCGCCGCCGTCCTTGGTGACGGCCAGCGTACCAGACTTGCCGATGAACTGTGCGCGCCAGGCCTCCTTGGTGGCATTTGCGCCCAGGCCGGAGGTCTCGGCGTGAGAGACAATGGACACGCCGGTGCATACGCCGTCGTTGTCCACGCCCACCATGACGTCCAGGTTGCCGCCGAAGCCGGAGGGAGTGACCTCCACCACGTAACCGGCGTCGCCGGCCTTCCAGATGTTCTTGATGGTGGTGTCCGCGCCGGCGTAAGCCACATCCTCATAGACCTCGGACGCCAGGACGGCGGCCTTGGCCTCGTCGGTCTTCTTCTGCGTATTGATGGCGATCTGGGGCGCGGTGACCATGTTCACCAGGCCCAGGACCAGCGCAGTAATGGCGCTGATGGCAAAAAGCACGATGACCAGAGAGGCCATACCGGGCTCCTTCTTGGTCACGACCGCAGTATTCTCGCTCATTTCGCCTCAGCCTCCTTTGCCGCTTTCTTGGCTGCCTTCTGCTTCTCTTTCATTTCCTTGGTGACGCCGAAGCGGGCGGGCTTGCCCACCTTGTCCAGCAGCCACACGCAGGTGTTCATGATCAGGATGGCGTAGCTGACGCCCTCGGGATAGCCGCCGAACTTACGGATGAAGACGGTCAGCAGGCCGCAGCCGATGCCGAAGATGATCTCACCCTTGGGGGTGGCGGGGCTGGTGACATAGTCGGTGGCCATAAAGATGGCGCCCAGCATCAGGCCGCCGCCCAGCAGATTGTAGAGCATCCAGTCCAGACGGCCCACACCGGCGGCGGGGAAGAGGAAGGTCAGCACCGCCACGCTGGCGATGAAGGACACAGGGACGCGGACCCGGATGACACCGCGGACCACCAGGTAGATCCCGCCGACGATCAGCATCAGGGCGGAGACCTCGCCCAGGCAGCCGCCCACATTGCCGATGAGCATGTCGCCCAGGGAGGCGTCTGGCAGAAGACCGGAGTGCATGAAGTCCACGCTCAGGGGGGTGGCGCCGGTGGCCAGCTCGGCCCCGTTCATGCCCACGGTGCCGGAGAGCAGGCCGGCCCAGTTGGCCCGGCCGGGCTTCACCCAGGTGGTCATGAGGATGGGGTAGCACAGCATCAGGAAGGCGCGGCCGCCCAGGGCGGGGTTCAGGAAGTTCTTGCCCAGGCCGCCGAAGAGCTGCTTGACCACCACGATGGCAAAGAAATCGCCGATGATCAGCACCCAGTAGGGCAGGGTCACAGGGCAGACGAAGGCCAGCAGCACGCCGGTGATGGCGGCGGACAGGTCCCCGCAGGTGTTGGTTTTCTTCAGCAGCTTGCGGTAGCCGTACTCAAAGATCTCACAGGCCAGCACGGACACCACGGTCATGGTCAGGGCCCGGGGGCCGAAAAACCAGATGCCGATGCACAGAGCCGGGACCAGTGCGATCAGCACGTCCAGCATCAGGGACCGGGTCCCGATGGGGGAGGATACGTGGGGGGAGGAAGCTACCGCGAGCTTACGAGATTCCAGGCTCATGCTTTCCCCTCCTTTGCTTTTTGCTTGGCCGCCAGACCGCGGATCTCAAACTTGGCCATCCGGAAGGACTGCACCAGGTGGATGCGGGCGGGGCAGATGTAGTTGCAGGAGCCGCACTCCATGCAGTCCATGATGTTGTAGCCCTCCAGCTCATGCCAGGCGCGCTTTTCGGCGTACATGTGCATGTAGAGGGGCATCAGGTGCATGGGACAAGCGTTGACGCAGCGGCCGCAGCGCAGGCAGGTCTGCTCGGTATCCTGGATGGCGGCCTCGGCGTCGGTGAGCGCCAGGATGCAGTTGGTGCCCTTGAACATGGGGGCCGTCAGGTCATACTGGGGGTTGCCCATCATGGGGCCGCCCATCAGCAGGCGCTGAGGCTGGGTCTTGAAGCCGCCGGCCATCTTGATCAGGTGCTCGACGGGGGTGCCGATGGGAGCGTTGACATTCATGGGCCGCTCAATGGCGCCGCCGGTAATGGTGACGTTGCGGTGAGTCAGGGGCTTACCCTCGGTAACCGCATCGTAGATGGCGGCGGCGGTGGCCACGTTGAACACGGTACAGCCCACGTCGGCGGGCAGTCCTCCGGGAGGAACCTCACGGCCAGTGACCCGCTGGATGAGCTGCTTCTCAGCACCCTGGGGGTACCGGGTCTTCAGCGTCTCCACATGAATGGAGGTATCTCCGTTGGGCAGCAGGCTCTTGAGATGCTCCACGGCGTCCAGCTTATTGCCCTCAATGCCGATGGTGGCCTCTTTCAGGCCCAGCGCTTTCATGATAAAGCGCGCGCCTCCGATGACCGCCTCGCCCCGCTCCAGCATGAGCCGGTGGTCGGCGGTGATGTAGGGCTCGCACTCGGCGCCATTGAGAATGATGGTGTCCGCCTTGCCGACGGCACCGCTGAGCTTGACGTGGGTGGGGAATCCCGCGCCGCCCATACCCGTGATACCGGCCTCCTTGACAATGTCGATGATCTCCTGACTGGTCAGGGCATCCACATTGTCCCGGTGGACGATAGAGGGGTGCGGAGTATCTTTATAATCGTTTTCGATCACCACGGACATCATCACGTCTCCACCGGGATGGGGCCGGGGCTCGACGGCCACGACCTTACCGGAGACGCTGGCGTGGATCGGCGCGCCAAGACCGGCGATCTCGCCGATCTTCTGTCCCACGGTGACCTCGTCCCCCACGGCTACAATGGGCTTGCAGGGTGCGCCCACATGCATCGACATGGGGATTACCACCTGTGCAGGAGCTTCCTCCAGCGGTACCACTGGTTTGCGCTCCGTGGCCTCCTTGTGTTCGGCGGGGTGGACGCCGCCATAAAACTTATGGTTCATAGCATCACCTCTGTCATTACTTCTCAGCTCTACGCTTTTCCCCACGATTCGCTCAGAAGCCTCATGCACCGTCTGGACGCCGCCCTGACGCATGAGGCCTTCGAATCTCTCTTATAATAGCTCGTAATGCGAAAAAAGTCCAGTGTTTCCACGCAAAAAACTGCACCGATTCTAACAATATATTTTCCAGGCCCGCGCCCGCCGCCGTCCTTCCGTCCGTTCCGCGACCATTTGTTTTTTGGGCAACCAATCAAAATATTTCTCCGTCCCTCCCCGGCTTCTTGACAAAAACGGAGAAACGGCAAAATTGCCGTTTTCTCCAATTGACAAACCAACTCCGCGGCTGTATGATTGCAGTTAATAACATTCAAAATCGGCAATGACCGGGTAAGTAGTCTGGTTCCGCAAGCACAGAGAGGAAGCGGTCGCTGCGAGCTTCCGTGAGGCCCCAGACAAAAGTCGCCCGGGAGCCGCTGCGCTGAACAGAGTAGGCGCAGACGGATTCCCTCCGTTATCGGGATAACGAGTGCGCGGCCTGCCGCCGCGAATTTAGGTGGTACCACGGAGTGAGACTTCGTCCTATGGGGGACGAAGTCTTTTTGCTTTTTTCCCTGAGCCGCCGGGAACAAATCAAGCAATTAAGGAGGAGTGCTGCATGATCAGCGGAGCCCAGGCACTGATGGAAAGCCTGAAACGGGAGCATGTGGACCACATGTTCGGCTATGCGGGAGCCACCATCTGCCCCGCGGTGGACGCCCTGGCCCACACGGACATCGCCTATACTCTGGTCCGCACGGAACAGAACGCCGGCCACATGGCCTCCGGCTACGCCCGCATGACGGGCAAGCCCGGCGTATGCATGGTCACCTCCGGGCCGGGCGCCACCAACCTCATCACCGGCATCGCCACCGCCTATATGGACTCCATCCCCCTGGTGGCCATCACCGGCCAGGTGCAGAGCTATCTGCTGGGCCGTGACATCTTCCAGGAGGTGGACATCACCGGCGCCGTGGCCCCCTTCATCAAGCACAGCTATCTGGTCAAGGACGCCAACGACATCCCCCGAATGGTAAAGGAGGCCTTTCACATTGCCTCTACCGGCCGGCAGGGGCCCGTCCTCATCGACGTTCCCGTGGACATTCAGGAGCAGATGATTGAGCCAAAATACCCCGATTCAGTGGACATCCGGGGCTATAAGCCCAGCGTCAGGGGCAACGAGCTGCAGATCAAAAAGGTAGCCCAGGCCATCTCTGCCTCTCACCGTCCCCTTTTGTGCGCGGGCGGCGGCCTGTTCAGCGCAGGGGCCCGGGAGGAGCTGCTGGCCCTGTGCGAGAGCGCCGGTCTCCCGGTGGTCACCACCATGATGGGTCTGGGTCTGTTGCCCTCCGACCACCCCATGAACCTGGGTATGATCGGCGCCTTCGGCACCGCCACCGCCAACCGGGCTCTCAATACCACCGACCTGCTCATCATCGCCGGGGCCCGGGCCGCCGACCGGGCCGTCACCGCCCCCAAAGAGGTGGCCCGGCGCACCAAGACCGTCCATCTGGACGTGGACCCGGCGGAGATCGGCAAGAACCTCTCCCCCACCGTCCCGGTGGTAGGCGACGTAAAGGTCATCCTGGGGCAGCTTCTCTCCCATGCCCCCAAGGCCGACAGCGGCGACTGGCTGGCTGAGCTGCACGCCTTCCGGGCCAGCGAGGCCGCCCCCTTCCCCTCCCCCGCCGCCGGGAGCGTCACTCCCGCCTGGCTCATGCGCGCCCTGGGCGACCGGCTGGACGACGACGCCTGCGTCTGCGTGGACGTGGGGCAAAACCAGATCTGGGCCGCCAAGCACCTGCCCATGAAGCACGGGCGCTTCCTCACCACCGGCGGTCTGGGCACCATGGGCTACTCCCTGCCCGCCGCCCTAGGCGTCAAGACCGCCGAGCCCCGGCGGCAGACCGTTGTGGTCTGCGGCGACGGCAGCTTCCAGATGTTTGAAAACGAGCTGGCCACTCTGAACGCCATGGGCGCCGATGTGAAGCTTGTCATGGTACATAACGGGGTTTTGGGCCTGGTCCACCAGATCCAGCGCCGGAGCTACAGCGGCCCCTTCGGGGTCCGCCTGGACGGCTCCCCGGACTTCGAAACCCTGGCCGCCGCCTACGGCGTGCCCAGCCGCCGCATCTCCAACGACGCCCAGGTGGCTGAGGCTATCGACGCCATGCTGACCAGCCAGGGGCCCTATCTGCTCATCTGCGACGTGGACCCCATGGCCACGACTTGAGGAAGGAGGACGCGGCATGACACAGACCATTTCCGTGCTGGTGGAAAACCGGGCCGGCGTCTTGAACCGGATCACCGGCCTGTTTGCCCGGCGGGCCTTCAATATTGAAAGCCTGGCCGTCGGCGTCACCGATGACAAGAACATCTCCCGCATCACCATCATCGTGGACAGCGGCAACAACGTGGTGGAGCAGGTGGAAAAACAGCTCAACAAGCTGGTGGACGTCATCAAGGTCCGCACCCTGGATGAAAAGAGCCTCATCGGCCGGGAGCTTATTATTATTAAGGTATCCACCACCACCAAGACCCGTCAGGACGTCTCCAATCTGTGCCAGATCATGGGGGCCAGGATCGCGGACATTACCAGCACCACTATGACCCTGGAGCTGTCCGACACTCCGGAGCGGGTGGATCTGTTTGAAAGCCTGCTGCGGCCCTTCTCCATCCTGGAGGTGGCCCGGACCGGCGTCATCGCCGTACAGAAGGGCAGCGGCAAAATTTAACGGCAGAGCTTTGACGCAATACAAACTGAGCCATTGCCCGGGCTGGGGTGCTCCCCAGTCCGGAACGCAGCCCCGCACGGGCCCGGCGCAAGCGGGCCGCGCGGGGAGAGGGGCCGCGGCGCGGGAGATGACGCTTGCGGCGACGACGCAGGAGGAAGAGACGTGAAACTACGAGCCACACAAGCCATCTTAGAGTGCCTGCTGGAGCAGGGGGTGGATACCGTCTTCGGCTATCCCGGCGGCACCATTCTCAACATCTACGACGAGCTTTACCGCTATCAGGATAAGATCCGCCATATCCTCACCGCCCACGAGCAGGGGGCCTCTCACGCAGCCGACGGCTATGCCCGGGCCACGGGCAAGGTAGGGGTGTGCTTTGCCACCTCCGGCCCAGGGGCCACCAACCTGACCACCGGCATCGCCACCGCCCATATGGACTCCTCCCCCGTGGTGTTCCTCACCTGCAACGTGGGGGAGAGCACACTGGGCAAGGACGCCTTCCAGGAGGTGGACATCACCGGCATCGCCATGCCCATCACCAAGGCCACCTACCTGGTCCGGGACCCCAACGAGATCCCCGACGTCATCCGGGAGGCCTTTGCCGTGGCGGCTATGGGCCGGCCCGGGCCGGTGCTCATCGACCTGCTGAAAAACGTCACCTCCCTGGACACGATGATCGACTATGAGTATCTGCCCAAGGAGGAGCACCAGTTTCACGGCCGCCTGGCCGAGCTGCGCAAGCGGGTGGGCTGGGACCTGAACACCCCCGCCCCCAACCGGGAGGACGTGGAGAAGCTGGTGGAGCTGATCGCCCGCTCGGAGCGCCCCATGCTCATCTGCGGCGGCGGCGTGGTCCGCAGCCGGGCCGACCGGGAATTCGCCACCCTGGCCCAGCGGCTGGACGCCCCGGTCGCCATCACCGTCATGGGCGGCGGCGGCTTCCCCGGCGGTCACGCTCTCACCACCGGAATGCTGGGAATGCACGGCTCCCGCGCCTCCAACATCGGGTGCGACAACTGCGACCTGCTCATCGCGGTGGGCTGCCGCTTCTCCGACCGGGTGGCCACCGACCCCAAGGATTTTGCCAAGCAGGCCAAAATCGTCCACATCGACATCGACCGGGCCGAGATCGACAAAAACGTGCGTACCGACCACCACATCATCGGAGATGCCAAACAGGTGCTGCGGATGGTCAACGAGCGCATCCCCCAGTATGACCACTCCGCCTGGAAGCAGTTCGTCTTCTCCCACCGCCCCGGCCCGGAGGCCGACGACGGCCAGCTCACGCCCCGCCAGATCATCCAGACCATCCGGCGCATGGCACCCGGCGACTCCATCGTATGTACCGACGTGGGCCAGCATCAGATGTGGTCCATCCAGCACTTCCACTTCGACTACCCCGGCCAGCTCATCACCTCCGGCGGCTTCGGCACCATGGGCTTCGGCCTCGGCGCCGCCATCGGCGCCAAGATGGGCCACCCCGAGAAAACGGTGCTGCTCATGACCGGCGACGGCTGCTTCCGTATGAACGGCCAGGAGCTGGCCACCGTCTCCCACTACGACATCCCCGTCATCGTGGTCATCTTCAACAACCACACCCTGGGCATGGTCCACCAGTGGCAGAACCTGCTCTACGAGGGCCGCTTCTCCCAGACCGACCTGAACTTTGCCCCCGACTTCATCAAGCTGGCCGACGCCTACGGCATCCGGGGCCGCCGGGTCGCCACTTCAGCGGAGATGTCCGCCGCCCTCCGGGAGGCCCTGGACGGCGGCCACGCCTACGTCATCGAGTGCGTCATCGACACCGATGAAACGGTGCGCCCCATGGTCTCGGCAGGCAAGCCCATCACCGAATTTCTGTTGGAGTAAGGAGGGGACACGGTATGGAACAGAAAGAATACACCATCTCCATCCTGGTGGAGAACAGTCCCGGCGTCCTGAGTCAGGTCTCCCGCCTCTTTTCCCGCAAGGGCTATAACATCGACTCCATCGCCTCCGGCACCACCGAGGACCCCCGTGTCACCCGCATCACCATCGTCATGCAGGGGGACGAGGTCATCATCGGGCAGATCACCGCCCAGCTGCGCAAGCTGCTGTGCGTCATCTCGGTCAAGCTGCTCTCCCCAGAGAGCGCCGTCCAGCGGGAGCTGGTACTGGTCAAGGTCAGGGCCGAGACCAAGGACAAGCGGGACGAGATCATCCAGGTGGTCAACGTGTTCCGGGCCAGCATCGTGGACATCAGCCGCGAGACCCTCACCGTGGTCATCCTGGGCAGCGAGAGCAAAGCCGGCGCCCTCATGGATCTGCTGGCCGACTTCGGCATCCTGGAGGTCGTCCGTACGGGTACAATCGCCATCGAACGTGGGCGTAACACCATATATGACAACAACAAAGAAAAAGGAGAGTTCAACTATGGCAAAAATGTATTATGAGAAAGACTGCGAGCTCAGCTACCTCAACGGCAAGAAAATCGCTATCATCGGCTACGGCTCCCAGGGCCATGCCCACGCCCTCAACTTGAAGGACTCCGGCTGCGACGTGTGCGTCGGCCTACGGGAGGGCTCCAAGAACTGGGCCAACGCCGAGAAGGCCGGTCTCACCGTCAAGACCGTGCCCGAGGCCGCCAAGTGGGCCGACATCGTCATGATGCTCATCAACGACGAGGTGCAGGCCGATGTCTACAAGAAGGATATCGCCCCCAACCTGGTGGAGGGCAACGCTCTGGCCTTTGCCCACGGCTTCAACATCCGCTACAAGCAGATCGTGCCTCCCGCCGGCGTTGACGTGTTTATGGCCGCCCCCAAGGGCCCCGGTCACACCGTCCGCTCCACCTATGTCAACGGCAAGGGCGTGCCCTGCCTGGTGGCTGTGGAGCAGGACGCCACCGGATACGCCTACCAGATCGCCCTGGCCTACATCGCCGGCATCGGCGGCGCCCGGGCCGGCGTGATGGAGACCACCTTCCACGACGAGACCGAGACCGACCTGTTCGGCGAGCAGACCGTCCTGTGCGGCGGCGTGGTGGACCTGATGCGGTGCGGCTTCGAGGTGCTGGTAGAGGCCGGTTACGAGCCGGAGAACGCCTACTTCGAGTGCATCCACGAGATGAAGCTCATCATCGACCTCATCAACAAGGGCGGCGTGGCGGCCATGAACTACTCCATCTCCGACACCGCCGAGTTCGGTGAGTACGTCTCCGGCCCTCGGGTCATCCCCCACGAGGAGACCAAGGCCCGGATGCGCGCCGTCCTCTCCGACATCCAGGACGGCACCTTCGCCGGCCGCTGGATCGCCGAGAACAAGAGCTTTGGCCGCGCCTTCTTCAACTCCAAGCGGGATCAGCTCCCCAAGCACCAGATGGAGATTGTGGGCGAGGAGCTGCGCAAGAACATGATTTGGGGCGGCGACAAGGACCTGGATACCGCCTCCAACTAAACCATCGTCCGCCAGGACCCAGGAACGCAAGAAAGAGGGCCTGCCCCATGGGGCAGGCCCTCTTTCTTGCGTTTCCCCTTACCAGCCAGGCGGCACGATGGAGGAGAGTGCGGGGCTTCTCCCACAGCGACAGCGCTACTCGTGCCGTTTGCCCGCTACCATGGCGGCAAACAGCATCCCCAGGGCGGCTGCCAAGGTGAGTCCCCGCTCCAGTGCGGCAGCCGGTTCCGGCCAGAAGATATGGATCGCCCACCAGAGCGCCGGGAAGAGGACCATGGTCCCCAACAGCCAGACCCGCATAGCGCGGAGAATATAGGGCCAGTTGCTGTTGTGGAAGCGCACCCCCGGCAGGTTCATGCGGAACGGTCCCTGGCTGTAACTGCTGATCTTGTTCTGGTCATAGTAGGCAGGCAGTCGCTCCTTTGCCCAGAAGCACAGCCAGGCGGCAAAGAGCAGGCACAGGCCCTCCACGAGCAGAACGGTGGACTCCAGCTCCGCCCAGGCGAAGCCCCCCGCGGTCAACAGGGCCGCGGTCTCCCCAATGCCTGTCAGGGCGCAGAGGAGAAAGGCCAGCCCCCTCTTCCGGCGGCGCTGTCCGCTGCTGCGCTGTTCCTCCCCCGCGAGGCGCAGGGAGGCGCTCACCAGCGTCTCTACCTCCTCCACCGGAAGCTGGGTCCGGGCGTTGCGCTCCCCCCGGAGCAGCTCGGTAACGCTCACCCCCAGGCAGTCCGCCAACGGGACGAGCAGCGCCACATCGGGCAGGCTCAGGCCCGTTTCCCTTAATTAAAGATATTGTTGGGTAAAAAAGAAAGGTCAGTCGATTTTGCCGATGAAGCGGTAGTAGATTTCTACTTCCTGCTCACGGCTTCCGTCCTCGCCTTTGACAGCTTCGTGGACGGTTATTTTTTCAATTAGAGTGTTCAGAAGTTCGGCGGTCAGCTCCACAGGGTTGACATACTGCTTCATCAGGGCAATCCACCTTTCAGCGTCCGCTGCGGTCTGTACGGCGGCTTCCATCGTTTCGTGAAGCTGCCGGATTTTTGTTTCAAGCTCCTTTTGCTCGTTCTGGTACTTCTCGGACAGCATATTGAAGTTATACTCGGTTATTCGTCCGGCAGACCAGTCCTCATACATTTTAGCAAACAGCCCGTCAACCTCGGTTTTACGCTTCTCTGCCTTTTTCAGCTCCGCAGCCTGCTTTTTCTTCGCAGAGTTTCTTTCCCTGTCGCTGGCATTGAGCAGCCGTTTCAGCAGCTTGTCCTCGTCTTTCTGTATCAGCATAGACCAGTATTGCAGTCTTGCAAGCACATAGGCATACAGCACATCATAGCGGATATAGTGCATGGAACACTGGCGCAATCCCTGTCCGTACTTACTGCAATGGTAGTGTGCATAGGGATTTTTGTTCTGGCTGTTTACACCATAAGCCAGTGACCATCCACAGTCCGCACATTTTACCAGCCCGGAAAATATCTGCGTTGTGCCATTCTTCTGTCGTCTGCGTCTGCTTGCAATCAGCTCCTGAACTTTTTGGAACACTTCTTCGGAAATGATGGCTTCATGGGTGTTTTCCACACGATACCATTCTTCCTGCGGCTTCCGCACTTTTTTCTTGTTCTTGAATGAAATGTTGCTCTGCTTGTTGTGAACGCTGTGACCGATGTAGGTTTCCTCTTTCAAAATGCTCTTGACCTGTGCAATCGTCCACGCATAGGCTTTTTCTGCGGGCGCACCGGCGTAGATATTGGCGAAAGTCCCGTATCTTTCATAGTTCAGCCAGCCGGGGGTAGGTACTTTTTCCTCAACCAGAATCCGTGTAATGCTAGCGGCTCCACGCCCGTGTACGGCAAGGTCAAAAATCTTCTCTACAATCCAGCGTGTTTCCGGGTCGATCAGAAGATGACCTTTTTTGTCCGGGTCTTTTACATAGCCCAGCGGTGCATAGGCTCCATAGTGTGCGCCATTGGCAAATCTTGTGTGCATGGCAGCCTTGACCTTTTTGCTGGTCTGTCGGGCGTGCATTTCATTCAGGATGTTTAAGAACGGGGCAAGCTCGCTTTCTCCGTTGATGGTGTCCACATTGTCATTGATGGCAATGTAGCGTACTCCCTTGCTGGGGAAATAGATTTCCGTGTACTGACCGGTCAGGATATAGTTTCTTCCCAGACGGGATAAGTCCTTTGTGACAACGCAGTTGATTTTCCCGTCCTCGATGTCATCAATCATCCTTTGGAAACTTGGACGCTCGAAATTCGTCCCGCTCCATCCGTCGTCAATGTACTCGTCTACAACGGTCAGCCCATGCTCTGCGGCATACTGCCTAAGCATCATGCGCTGGGTCTGGATACTGCCGCTTTCTCCCTGTAATTCATCGTCACGGCTCAATCTCAAATATAGTGCGGTGTTATAAATCGTTGTATTGTATGGTTGTTTCACGGTTAAAAATCCTCCTTCTAAAAGAAACAACCCACGCTTATACAATACTCGCTGGTACAAGTATATCATAAGCGTGGGCTGATTGACAGTCGTTATTCCGTATTTTTTCAGGAAGCGGCGGCAGCGTGCTGGATCACATCTTCCAGCAGGCTGTCAAGCGGCTTCCCATCCTGTGCGAAATGCTCCGATACCTTGATACGGACTTTCCCCATGACAAAATACTGGGTGCCGTCTTTATCGGTAAGCAGGATGCCGCTGTTTTGGTTGTTGCTCTCGTTTTTGTTTTTTGCCATAGGCAGTTACCTCCATAAATTAGTTTATCCGGCGGGAACAGCCCTGCCGGAACGAAAAAAATCGTTGTGTATTCGGTTCAAGTGGCGAAGTGGCAATACTGGCAATCTATAAAAATCCTGCCACTTGGATTTTCTTTGCCACTTCATTCAGTTTTCAGGGACAGCAGCCATTGTGTGCCGCTGCGCTCGGAAACCAGCTTATTTCCTAAACTCTGCTTTGCTGTTCGGACTGTCCGGGCGGAAATGCCACGCTGGGCTGCCGCTTTGTCAATGTCTGCGCTTAACATCTGCTTTCCGTCTGCCAGCAGGTCAAGTATCAGTTTTTCCGTCTGTTCCGCTTTGGTTTCTGTATGCTCCACACCGGCAAGCAGCTCGTCGGCGGTCATATCATATTCCCCAATCCATTGAAAGCCGTTGCCATCCCCTAAAGAGAATGCCAGCGACTTCCCCGGCGGGGCAAGGGAACTTTTCTCCTGTATCAATACTCTTGTGGTAGGGTCATTCTTGACCTTGCCGATAAACAGCAGGCTTCGGACAACTGCCGTGATGTCGATGGAGCCTAAGCCCCGGTAGGTACTCTGGCTTCCGGCGGCTTTATTCAAATGCCCGATCAGGATAATGGCACAGCCTGTTTCCTGTGCGATTTCTCCCAGCCTGCGGAAAATAGGGCGCACTTCATTTGCCCGGTTCATATCCACATCAGCCCCCAAAAATGCCTGTACCGGGTCGATAATCAGAAGCCTTGCATGGTTCTCCCGGATAGCCCTCTCAATCCTTTTATCAGAAAGTGTCAGCGGTTTATCTCCATCGTCAATGACCATGACCCTGTCAAGGTCTGCGCCTGCTTCCAAAAGCCGGGGCTTTACCGTATCGCCCAGGCCGTCCTCGGCAGTCTGGTAGATCACATTGAATGGTTCCAGCGGTTCCATGTTGGGGAGAGGTCGGCGGTTGGTACAGGCGGCTGCAAGCTGCATGGCAAAATAGGTCTTGCCCTCGCCAGGATTCCCCTGCAAAATCGTCAGTTTTCCAAAAGGCAGGTACGGTTCCCACAGCCATTCCACCACCACCTCCTGCACTTCGCTCATGCGTATCATGGGGACAGGCGGTTCCGCTGCCGGTTCTTTCAGCGTGATTGTTTCCGTTATAAATTTGCGGTTTGGTATTTCTTCCCGGTGCTGCAATACCTCATTCCAGTCTTTCCACGCCGGGAGCAGACGCAGAATGGTAAGCCCCTCCGGCAGTTCGGAAGAAAGTCGGCTGCACCCCTCATTCCCGGCATTGTCATTATCCAGACACAGAAATATCCTTCGGATGTCCGGGCGTTCAGAAAGAAAATGCGTCAGTGCTTTTCCTGCAACGCCTCCCAGCGAAAGATAGCTGCGCTTTGTCCAGTCTTTGGGATAAAGGCAGATAAAAGACAGCAGATCAATCGGGGCTTCAAAGACAAATAGCTGGTCGCTTTCCCCCTGATAGCTGAAATTACAGGCTTTATCCGAACCGCTCACATCCTGCCGGAATTTATCTGCCGTTCCCCGGCAATGGGCGTATCTTGGAATGCCGGGGACTCCCTGTGTTCCGCTGTCCCGCCCCACAAATACTACATTGTGGCGGGTGTCCTCGTAAATATCCCCGGCAGTGATAAAGGTATCGACAATGCCCCGGTCAAGTCTGCGTTCCTCTGTCAGATATTTTATCGCTTTTGTATTGGTGGGATTATGCAGTGGGAGCCGGAAGTCAGGCGATGGGGCGGGGCAAGCGTCCGGCTTGCCTGCGCCTGCTTCGCCGGTCAGCATTTGTACCGCTTCCGGGAATGACTTGCCGTAAAATTCCATTACGAAATCTACCGGGTAGCCGCCCCTGCTCTGACTGTGCCGGAACCATTTATTTTCCCGCACCGTCAGGCTGTCGTGGCATTTCCAGCGGTATTCTTTTCCGCTGCGTATGAGGGTTTCCCCTTGTGACCGCAAGAAATCTTCCATGTTGGTCTGATTTGCCCGGTCTATCTGTTCCTGTGAATAATACAAAATTATCTCACCTCCAAAATCATAATTCTATCTCGTGTTTCTTTCTCTGTACTTCCTGCGGCTGCTCCCTCCGGCGCAGTGCGGTATCTACGGCGTTCTGCACCTGCCGCAGCCGTATCACTTCCTCCCGGAGCGGCTTGTGCTGCGGGGACAGTTCGGCATACTCTGTTTTTAACTGTGCGTATTCCTGTTTCCATGCTTTCAGGGCAATGGGTTTTCCGTCCAGTTTTTCTTTCAGAATACGGCGGGCGGCATAAAACAGCCGTAACTCCGCACCGTGGGATGTTTCAAATTTCTCCCTCTGTTTCTTAAACTTGATATTGTTCAATTCCGTATGAACAGGTTTTAGCCGCTGGTAATTCTCGCCCTCCCGTATCAATTCCTGCAATTCCTTTATCCGGGCAGATTTCTTTTTCATGGAGCCGCTTAACGCTTCAAATTCTTCGTTGACAGAGGAAAGACGCTCCTGCAAATCCTCTAATGTGAGCAGCTTATTTTCCGTCAGATAATTGACGGCTTCGGCAAACTGCTTTAAGTTTACGGTTCTGGCTTTATTGCTCCATGCCCCTGCGTTGCGCTGGTTGTAATAAGCGATCAGCAGGTCGGCAAGGTTCGGTGTCTGCGGTTTGGAAAGTTCTTCTTTTACCTCTGCCATCCAGACAAACAGGGCTTTGATCTTCTTCCTCACATCCTGTACAAGCCGGTTGGTGGCTTTAATCCAGCGGTTCAGTTCCCCTTTCTCGGTGCGGATGCCCTTTGCTTCCATCTGCCGGACATTAGCGCCCTCGTGGACAGTAGGTATCAGGTCAAGCCCCTGCCGCACATAGGAACGGTGGTCGATACGCACATCCAGCCCTTTTTCCTCAAATTTTGTATTAACAACAGCCGCCCACTGCTCCCGCCAGCGTTCCAGCGTTTCCGGCTCGTGCCAGTCTGTTGTATGGACAGCGTTAAACATATAATCGCCGTTTTTATCCCGGATTCGGTTTCCATCTTCATCAAGAAGATATTCCCGCCGCTGTTTTTGTCCCCATGTGCCATCCGGGTTCAAGGGGCGCATGGTTGTCATCACATGGAAATGCGGGTTAGGGATGCCGCCGTCCTCTTTCTCCGGGCTGTGAAAAGCAAGGTCGGCAATCATGCCTTTTGCCACAAACTGCTCCTGCACGAACTTCCTCGCCAGCTCCATGTTTTCTTCCAGCGTCAATTCATTCTGCATGGCAATATCAAAGGAATAGGCAAGCTGGGCTTTTGGATGTTTCTCGCAGTTCTCCACAGCATTCCAGAGGGTCGCCCGGTCAAGATATATTTCCGGCACATGGGGCGGCAGCATGATTTCTGAAGCGATCACGCCGCCTTTTTTGGTGTAGTCGCTAACTTCTCCATAGTAGCTGCTGCAAAGACGCTCCCCGGCTCGGTAGGCTGCGCTAGCAATGGCGCTCTGACCGGCGCTGCGCTTTATCTGTGCGATTGAAAAATGATAAAGTGCTATCCTTAGTTACCGCCTTTCTCCTGCCCGGAAATACGGGCGTGGTTCTCTGCGGCAGACCGGATGAAATGCTCCGCCTGCGGCAGATTCAAAATGCTTTCCATGAGGGAATAAAATTCCGTTTCGGTCAGCTCCTTTGTCTGTGGCGCAATGCTCTCAACGGCTGCCCCACGGGTAATCAGCCGGTGCGTCCTCTGTTTCCGGGAACCGCTTTCCAGATACGCCTGCCGGTTTTTCAAACGCTGCATTTTCCGTTTTTCCCGTTCCAGCAGGACAGTGGTTTTTTCATATTCCTGCTTCAACTGTTCCAAAGATTTTTCCATGTTCTCACATCCTTTGCTGATAAGATAAAGAAAGACCATCCGCAGACAGTCCGTGTGTCAGTGCTTCTATAAAACCCGATGAAAAGGGAAAACCGCAAAGCGGATTTCTCTTTTCGGCGGGTACACAGGGGATAGCCGCTTTAGCGGCGCAAGGGGGCGTAGCCACCTTGTCGGAGCGAAGCGAACGCAGACCTCGGATTGCTGATTTTATCAGCGGCAGAGGTAAGCTCCGCAAGACGCACGATACATGGTCTTTAGACTATGTATAGAAGTGCGCCCTTAGTTCCTAAGGGATTTTGCCGTTTCCGGCAGTTTTGTCCTTTTTCTTGGAACGCTTGGAAAGATACTTCGGGCAGTCAACCACAACCGCCCGGAAGCTCTGTTTACATTCGTGCTGGCATTTCCGGCACAGTTCGTTGTAAGTGATACGGCTGCGGTCATTTAAGAAGAAAGACCATTCCAGCCGTCGCTTGTTGCTCATTCTTGCCATAACCGGCTCCTTTCTCCGTTTCTATCTGATGTACGCAGATAGGCTGTTTTGGTGTAGCGTTTCGGTATCATTTTTAAGGTTTTTTCCCTCTGTATGCCCCTTTGGAAAGTGCGGCAGTATTGCAGTCAGGGGATAATACCTCACGCTTTTTTGTCGCTTCCCGGTACGGTTTCGGAGCCTTTTGCCATCCATTCAAAGAAAGCAATTTTGCTGACCTTGATAAGCCTGCCCCTGCGGAACGCCGGAAAGCCGGGGGTGTGTACCAGCTCATAGGCGCTCGCTCTTGAAATTTCCATAATCCGCTGGATGTCCGCTACATCCAGAACCAGCGGTAAATCCTCGTAGCTGTTCAATCTCTTTTTATTGTTCATTCTGTTCCTCCCATAAATCAAATAGGTTAAAATGCTTCCTGCTGCCGTTCTCCCCCAAAGCCGTTTTCCTGCCCCATTCCTGCGGTGTTTCCCTGCATTGGTGCGCCGGATGCGTCACTTCTCCTGCCGGTCATATCCCTTTTGGACGGTCATTCACTTGTCAAGGTACTGTGTGGTACGAAATTACCAACTGCAATCATCATAGCGGACTATCCTTGACAAAACAATGCTTCTGAGATACCATGAGTGTAATGGATATAACTAAATTATATAATTACCATAAGAAAAGGCAGGGGATAGGGATGGAGAATCAGTTTATACGGCATGAGCCATGTTTTGAGAGGATTTTGTTTGTCCTGACGCTGGACAGGAAGAAAATGAAAGAGCGGATTTTGATTGGGGAAGAACAGCAGATCCGCTTCCGTCTGAACGGGAGCCAAAACACAGAGGTGCTTTGTGATATGACACGCCCGCTGGGAACTTTTTTGATAAACTTTGAGCGTGACACGGACAGAGATTGGAACTTATACGGGCTTTCTCCGCTGCGGCAAGCCCTCCACTCCAACAGATGGAAACAGCCGGAGCTGGAGCAGGCGGCAAGCGAATTTCTCTGGGGAAAATATCTTAGCAACGACCCTCTGAAAATGTATGCAGCGTTCCGTATCTGGAACAGCTATCTGCTTGCTAGAGAACCCCGTGACCGCAACGCTGCCTGTGACCGCTTCATGGATAAAATGAGCAGACTGACCGGGGTATTCCAAAACGAAACCATGAGCTTTGACAGGGAGACAGGAAAACCGAAACATTTTCAAGCTGGCAGCCTTTATTTCAAAGGCGCACCATCAGAAGATACCCGGCTTGACCTCTGGTTCCCGGACAACCGGCGCACAGAAGAATGTGTGTCTGCCTATGCGTCCCTCTACCCGTTGATTACCTATTATCTGAACAGACTGAATGACTGGGGGCTTTGCTTCCGGCAGTGCAAGGTCTGTGGGAAATATTTTCTGGCAAAGAGCCAGCGGTATGAGCTGTGCAGCGACAAGTGCCGCAAAGCACAGGCGCTTCAAAACAAGCGGGAATTTGACGAGAGGGCAAGAGAAAATAACTATGACCTGCTTTATAAAAATGAATGCCAGAACTGGCGCAACAAGATCAACAAGGCGAAGAAAACAGCGGGCTTCCCGTCTGACCGACTGGAAGAAATGCTGACCGCCTTTGAAGTGTTCAAAAAAGAAGCACTGCAACGGAAAAAGGCTGTAAAAACGGGAACAGCCAGCCCGAAAGAATTTACGGACTGGCTGTATCAGCAGAGCAATATGATTGTAAAATGGTTTAATTATAATGTGTGAAAACTGTTGACATATTAACCCGGCATCATGCGTCAGCAGTTCTCTGGATGATGAGATGCATTCAACTATAGATTGTACTTTCCTAACCGAATCTTGACATAATGAATGGTATCAGATGACATTGTATTTTCGAAGCAACTTTTCAATACTGATGTATTGTCGCAATACCCCGGAGGAGGGGCTACGCTTTTTTTAGCTGGTGTAGATCATGGGACTTATGAAACAGTAAGATTGACACGGCGGTATCCTCCCATATGCCGCCCCTCTGATCGCACGAGCATCGTCGCAAAAACAAAAAGAAACGGCGGCTCAATCAAAGCCACCGCTTCACAGGCGCGTGAAAATCTCTCTGCTGTACGACGGCTTTTTTCTTTTGCCGTCGTGCGGCAGTTTGCGTTTCAATATGAATTTTGGTATAGTGCCGACGTGATGTAATCAAGCCTTTTTCGGCTTATCTGTTTTTGCCTTTTTGGGCTTCATTCCCCAGAACACAACGTTCATCACGATTACGATCAGCACAACCACGGCCATGGATACCCAAAAGCCTATATTAAGACCCAGCCATTCGGTTGTTCCCAAAAGAGTCATCCAAATTTCTTTCCAGTTCATCATCACACCTCCTTAGAGCAGTTCGCCATAGTGACGGACATAGGCTTTTTTCAAACTGGTCGCCAACACCATATACAGCAGGATGCAGGGGATCAGATACGCAAAATACACTGCTGGCAGAGCGACAAAACCAAGTGCAGTTCCAAAAACTGTAAAAGGGATCACGGTCAGGATCGCAATACCGGTCATGGTAAGCAGCGTCACCGGAGCAGATGCGCGGCTCTGGATAAAGGGCAACTTCGGAGTACGGATCATGTGAATGACCAGCGTCTGGCTCCACATGGATTCCACGAACCATCCAGCCTGGAACATCCCGATATACTGCGCCTGCATGGCCGCAAGCTCCGCTCCGCTGTAATGAGCGGCCAGATCGTTGAACAGAACACCACCGGACACGAACATGGGGCAGAATACAAAATACATGAAAATGTAGGTTGTAAAGTCGAAGATGGAGCTGGTAGGTCCAATCCAAATCATAAAACTGCCTACACTGGAAGCATCCCATTTCCGGGGCGTGGCGATAAATTCCTCGTCTACGTTATCCCAGGGAATCGCGGTACAGGACAGATCGTAGATCAGGTTCAGAAAAATCAGATGCACGCTCATCATCGGCAGGAAGGGCAGCAGAGCGGAGGCCGCCAGCACCGAGAACATATTGCCGAAGTTGGAAGATGCGGTCATCTTGATATACTTGATCATGTTGGCATAGGTCTTACGGCCTTCAATAATACCCTGCTCCAAAACCATCAGGTCTTTTTCCAACAGGATAATGTCAGCCGATTCCTTTGCCACATCCACGGCGGTATCAACAGAAATACCAATATCAGCGGCCTTCATCGCCGCAGCGTCATTGATTCCGTCGCCCATAAAACCAACGGTATGGCCATTTTCACGGAGGATAGAAACCACACGGGCTTTCTGATCGGGTGTCAGCTTTGCAAATACATCGGTGGATTCTGCTGCTCGTGCCAGCTCCGCGTCGCTCATATTTTCCAGATCAGAGCCAAGGAGCATATTGCGAACCTTCAGCCCCACCTGCTTGCAGATGGTGCGGGTCACCTTGTCATTGTCGCCGGTCAGGATTTTCGTAGTAACGCCATGATCTTTCAGTGCCTTGATGGCATCTGCGGTGGACTCCTTCGGGGGATCAAGGAAGGCGAGATACCCGATCAGCACCATATCACACTCGTCCTTCACGCCGAACGCACCCACCGGGGACGGATTGCTTTTCTGCGCAATCGCCAGCACACGGAAGCCCTTGTCGTTGAGATCATCCACTGTTTTGAGAATCCGGCTGCGAACCTCATCGGTCAGCGGTTCCACGCCGTCATCACACTCTGCGAAGTTGCAGACGGAAAGCATTTCTTCCACAGCGCCCTTTGTCACCATCTGGGTCTTGCCCTGCTTATCCTGAACTACCGTGGTCAGACGGCGTCGGGTAAAGTCAAAGGGAATCTCGTCCACCTTTACATAATTTTCGGACAGATCGAGCAAACGAGAATCTGCCGCTTCTTCTTCCTCTGTCTTATTGATGATCGCCAGATCCATCAGGTTCTTGTAGCCGGTCTGGAAGTAGCTGTTGAGGTAGGCGTGGCGCAGTACGCGCGTGTCGTCCTCCCCGTTTACGTTGAGGTGATATTCCAGCACGACCTTATCCTGCGTCAGCGTTCCGGTCTTGTCGGTGCAAAGGATGTCTATGGCGCCGAAGTTCTGGATGGAATTCAGGTTCTTGACGATGGTCTGCTTTTTGCTCATGGAGACGGCGCCCTTGGCAAGGCAGGTGGTCACAATCATGGGCAGCATCTCCGGGGTAAGTCCCACGGCAATGGAGATGCCGAACAGGAATGCCTCCAGCCAGTCGCCTTTTGTAATGCCGTTGATGAAGAAAACCAGCGGGACCATGACCAGCATGAAGCGGATCAGCACCCAGGAGACGGCGTTGACGCCCTTGGTAAAGCTGGTTTCAACCGCTTCTCCGGCCACTGCGGATGCCATAGAACCAAACAGCGTATTATCACCGACACAAACAACGACCGCTGTTGCACTGCCGGAGACAACATTGCTGCCCATAAAGGCGATGTTTGTATAATCGGTTATGCTGTCTTTGGCCGCGCTGACATTAGGCGTTTTTTCAATGGGCTCGCTTTCTCCAGTCAAACTTGCCTGACTGACAAACAAATCTTTTGCATCCAGAATTCGAACATCAGCCGGAATCATATCCCCGGCGGATAGATGCACAATATCGCCCACCACCAAATCATCCATAGGTATTTCAGCTTTTTCCTGCTCTCTGCGGGTGACCGTACAGGTGGTCGTGATCATGGCCAGCAGTTTTTCCGCCGCATTGCCGCTGCGGGATTCCTGCACAAAACGAAGCGTTCCGGAAATAAACACCATTGTGAGAATGATGACCACCGTCAGACAGTCAAAATCCTCCGGCGTGCTGCCAAACAGGGACAAATACGGGAAAACCATGTCTGTTATGGTGGATACCACCGCCAGGCAGAACAGGATGGCGGTAAAGGGATTGATGAATGCACCGGCTAGCCGCTTAGCCAGAGATTTCTTTTTTTCGTGTGTTACTTTGTTGCTGCCGTATTTGGTGCGGCTTACAGATACAGCCTCTGAATCAAGACCACGAAGTGTGGTATGCAGATTTTTCAGGACTTCCTTGATAGGATTGGTCGCCGCAAACTGTATGCGGCGATTCTGCTCGTCGCGGATGACTGCCTTTTCAGTTGCCTGACGAACGGCTATGCGATTTTCTTTTTTGTTCATTGGTCTTACCTCCTTGATTTTGTTGAGGCAAGCAGGGTCACATGAGGGACACGAAACTCCACGTCCCCAAGTGCTGCTCTATGCCTTCGCGGACTACTGTCAGAGTCCATGCCATTCACCTCACTGTTTTATGGAATATCTATCTGAAACCGCATTGCGGATTATTTTTTGCGATATCGATTACTTTTTCCGATATACCAGACGTCAAAGCCAGCAATCATCAGCCATGCGATCATGGCGGCCACAAACCAGTGGTCTGCAAATCCAGACCACAATCCCTTCATCAGGAAAATGATGCCATTAAGCGCAATGACTTCTCCGATATTGCGGCAAAGCGGGACAATTTTAATTTTCTCTTTTTCTTCCTGCGGCATATTTTTCCACGCAGATAAATGAATGTGTCCTTTCCCACAGGCAAACACAAATCCCGCTATGGTGAAAAGAACTCCAAAAAAGATGCAGGTGTAATCCATGGCTACTCACTCCTTTCGGTGATTGATTTCATTTCTTAGTTTCTTTAATTTCAGAAGTCTGATGAGTAACACCACTGTTGTAACTGCCAGAACAAGCCAAATGACAGCAGACACTTGATACCAAATCTGCAACATCAAAATTCTGTATTCGGAAAACATCCAGCCTAAACAGCCGCATATTATTGTGAACACGGCGTAAGGCGCAAGGAAAACTATCAGGCTATGATCTTTGATCTTCTTCACTCACAACACCTCCCAACCGGCGCTTATCACTTCTGGGATTGCCAATGCCTGTCCAACGATCCCCTCCAAAACATTGCTTTTTGGTTTTCCAGAAGAACAGTATTCAGCAACGATTTCAACCTTATCGCCAACAACATCGCCGCTTTCCAGATTATTCAGATACAGTGTTTTGCAGGAATTGCTATTAATCAGCAACAGACGGATTTCCTGCTCTGCATCTTCCTGACAAGTGACAGAAATGCGGTATTGCTTTTCTGATTCGTCCCCGGTAGTAATTGGATTCAGCTTTCTCGCAAGGGGGCGCAGAACCAAATTGGAGCCAATCAGAAGCCCGGCGGCGGTAATTGCCATTGCATACATTCCCGTGCTCGCAAGAATACCAATGGCAGCCGTGCACCAGAGGGTAGCTGCCGTATTCATTCCTCGCACCGAACCGCTGTCTTTGAAGATCACACCGCTGCACAAAAAGCCCACACCGGATATAATGCTGCTCCCGACACGGAACACCTGATCTGAGCCATAGAGCATGGGAAACAACGTGAAGAAACTGGTTCCCATGCAGATCAGAACGTTGATACGGATGCCTGCCGGATGTCCGGTGAGCTGCCGCTCCAATCCAATCAGAAAGCCAAGCGCCAGGGAGAGGGAAATTCTTAAAACAAAATCGGTGTAAATCACGCGAATCGCCTCCCTTCGACCACTTACAGAATACAAAAATCGCAAGGAGAATCACATGGCTAAAACCTTGCGATTTCCTTGCGATTTTGCAAGAATTTAGGCGGGCTGAGTTTGGCCCGCCTGTGTTACAGTTGGTCATTAAACTTGTATCCGATGCCCCAGATGGTCAGAATGTACTTCGGCGCGTCCGGGTCAGGCTCAATTTTCTTCCGTAGTTTTCGGATAAATGCCATGATGTTGCTGTCGTCCAAAAGGTAATCCTCAGACCACACCGCCCGGTAGATCTGTTCCTTGGTAAATACCTCCCCGCAGTTCTGAGCAAGGAAATACAGTATGTCAAACTCCTTTGGCGTCAGGCTGATCTCAGCGCCCCCCATGACGACCCTCCTGCTTTTGGGGCTGATTTCCAGTTCTCCAATCCGCATCCCGTCCGGCAGGACGAGTGCGGGAGCTTCCGCCTCGCCGGATGCGCTCAGCAGCAGGGAGGCCACCTCTCCGCTGAGCATATCCCGGATGCCGGAAAGCAGGTCTTCGGCGCAGTCACTTTTCGGCGGCTCTTTCATTAGCTTTTCCAGCAGCCACTCTTGAAGGACAGAATCCATTGGGATAAAACCGATATTCTTTTTCACGATGGATTCCTCCTTTCAAATCAACTCATGATACTTCTTCTGATAGAAGGTTTTGACTACCGTAGTCAGCAGCATATACAACAGCGCTACAATCAGCAGAAACACGAAATACCAAAGCGGCAATTTCGTCAGGCCGAACAACGACGCACCCTTAGTAAAGGTAATCGCGGTAAAGGCGATGATTCCCGCAAGGGTAATACAAATAACCGGCGCAGACGGCCTGCTCTGCACAAAGGGTATCCTGCGGGTCCGCAGAAAATGCAGAATCAGCACCTGCGTCCACATGGATTCCAAAAACCATCCAGTCTGGAAAAGAGACACATACTGAAGCCGCTGGGCGGGATCGGTAAGGTTCAGATAGGTCGCTCCTCCGCACAGCATAGGACACAGGAAGTAATACAGAAACAGGAATGTCACTATGTCGAACAGGGAACTGATCGGTCCAAAGGACAGCATAAACCGCCCCAGCGTTCTGCCCGACCAGTCCCTCGGAGACACGGTCTCTTCTTCATCCACATTGTCCCAGGGCAGAATGATGCACAAAACATCGTACAGCAGGTTCAGCAGCAATATCTGTACGGAAGTCATAGGCAAAAAGGGCAAGAAGGCGCTGGCGCAGACAATGGAGAGGATGTTGCCGAAGTTGGAACTGGCGGTAATTTTAATGTATTTGAGCATATTGGTAAAGGTTTTTCGCCCTTCTAAAATGCCCTGTTCCAGCACGCCAAGATCCTTTTGAAGCAGTACCACGTCCGCCGCGTCTTTTGCTGCATCTACCGCCGTATCCACCGAGATGCCCACATTGGCCTCGCATAGTGCCGGGATATCATTGATTCCGTCGCCCAAGAAACCCACCGTATGCCCATTTTGACCCAGGGTGGAAACCAGACGGACCTTTTGACCCGGTGTAAGCTCCGCAAAAACATGAATTTTTTCAACCGCAGCGCTAAGTTCGCTGTCTGTCATTTTATCCAGATTGGCGCCGGTCAGCACGGCTTCGGAAGAAATCCCCACCCGGCGGCATACAGAGACCGCTACGTCCGCCTGATCCCCCGTCAGAATTTTGGGAGTCACCTTCAGCCTTTTGAGCGCCGCCACGGACGCCTTTGCGGTTTTCTTTGGGGCGTCGAAGAACGCCAGATACCCCACCAAGATCATGTCCGCTTCATCGGCGGGGGTGATTTGGTTCTGCTGCCCCACATTTTTCCGAGCCACGGCGATGACCTTCATGCCGTCCTGCAACATTTCGTCTACCACGGAAGCGACGCTTTCCGCACCGTCCTCCATGGACAGAACCTCACCACGGTACGAAACATAGCCGCAGCGGGCAACAATGTGGGCAATGTCGCCCTTCATAATAAGCTGATTTTCCCCGTTTGGGTCGGTCACGAGGGTGCTGACCACCTTGCGGGCATAGTCAAAGGGAATCTCGTCTGTTTTTTGATACTGCGTGAGCAAATCAGCGTAATGCGTCTCACGTCCCGGCATAGTCTGACAGGCAAGAATCGCGTTATCAATTGGATTGCGTACGCCGGAATGGTAGAAGCTGTTTAAGAAAGCCAAATCCAGCACCTCGCTGCTTTCGTTGCCGAGCACGTCCATGTAATATTCCAGCAGGATGCTTTCATTGGTCAGCGTTCCAGTTTTGTCCATGCAAAGCACATCCATGCTGCCAAAACCCTGAATGGCATTGATGTCTTTGATGATGGTCTGCTTGCGACTCATGGTAAGACTGCCCCTTGCAAGGCAAGCGGTAATAACCATAGGCAGCATCTCCGGCATCAGTCCTACAGCCACCGACAGCGCAAAAGCAAAGGATTCCAGCCATTTCCCACCTGTGATACCGAGAAGCGCGAATACAATGGGAATCAGCACCGCAATAAAGCGGAGCATGACCCAGGCGATGGAATTGGCACCCTTTTGAAAGGATTTTTTATCATCAGAATCAGGTTTTGCAAAGCTGCCGTAGAGCGTGTCCTTTCCGACCGCCAGCACAATACCCTCGCCTTTACCGCTGATGACTGTTGTTGCCATAAAAGCAAGGTTTTCAAGCTGGGTCAGCGTTTCCAAGCTGCTGTAACTGAGGGCGCAGCAGTTCTTTTCCAAAATGGCGCTTTCGCCCGTTATGGCTGCCTGTGAGACGAACAGGTCGGTGACTTCTGTCAGCCGGATATCCGCCGGAACACGGTCACCCGCAGAGAGCAGAACAATATCCCCCACCACCAATTCTTCCGCATATATTTCTATGAGTTCTCCTTCTCGCTTTACAGTGATACTTTCATGAATCAGCCGGTCAAGCTGCTGCGCCGCGGTCTTTGCCCGGAGCTCCTGAATCAGACGGATCGCACCACTAATTAGGATCATGGAAAAGATAATGATGGCAGTAGTGGCATTTCTGGCGAAGTTGGAGACGAGAAAAACGTCCGTCACCAATGAAATAATACCCAGGATAAAGAGAATTATATTGAACGGATTGATAAAAGCCCGCCGCAACCGGCGTATTGTCGTATCATTTTTTCGCTCCGCGAAGCTGTTTGCACCATATTTTTCCCTCATCGCCTCGACCTGTTCATGAGACAGGCCATCCGGTGATGCTTCAATATCTTGATATATTTGTGACGCCTCACGGTAAGCGTATTTTTTGATACGACTGTCAAACAGTGTTGTTTTTGACACGGGACAGTCCCTCCTTTAGAAATACAGATAAAATTATTTTAACATTATCCTGTAAAAATGCCATGTTTATATTCTTGCTTTTTTCTTGCAAGTTACTTTGATGCAACATTTTTATCCCGCTCAAATTTGTTTCATCAGGGCAAAATAAAGTTGTATCAAAATTTTCAATTATCCTTTCGATATATCCTTTTTATCGGATCATATGAAATCAGCTTTTCACAGTATTTTAGATTTAGATACTATAATTTGCAAGTAATGTAAGCGCGGGTATAATATCTTTAATTATGGGAAACTCCCCACTCCCACTTGCTCACCGCCTTGTCCGACACATAGAGCCGGTCGGCCAGCTCCCTCTGGGTCATTCCCTTTTCCCGGCGCAGTTGGGCCACGAACGCTCCGAACCGGTCCTTGTCGATCTCATGCATATGGGTCCCTCCCTTGTTCCCCATCCTACCCCGCAAGGGCGGCCTCCGTCAACCGACCAGCGGTAGAGTCATTGGGGCGCAAGTGTCTGCGCTCAAAATATGACCCTATCCGGATGTCCGACACTGGTCCAGATAAGCCACCGCCTTTTTCAGATCGGACATGACCGTTTCCGCCACCTCCACCGTATCGACGCCGGGATACAGCTCATACCAGTGGTCATAGCCTCTGGTCAGATGGCCAATCCGCCGCGAGCAGGGAGCAGCGCCTCTCGTGAGATCCCTTGCTGCCCAGCGTTCCCTCCCACTGTGCGCAGCCGCACCCCAGCCGATGTTTACCGTAAAAATTGTTTCCTGGGTCGGATCCAGCCGCGTCCAGTTCCTCTGGAACTGGATGCACTCCATATAGGCACCCCCCTCCCACAGCCGGTAGAAATTGCCCTTCGATTTATGAAATCCCGACGGCGCCAGCAGTCCCTGGGCCGCCTGCAGCACCTTCACATACTCCGCCTTTGGGTCATAGTCCAGATAAGCCTTGTCCCGCACCAACGGTATGACATGGAAAGGGCTCTTCAGGGCATTCCGTGCTGCCGCTTCCAGGACAGAGCGGCGCTCCGGCATCTCCCTGGGCTGAAATCCAAAAGCATCATCCAGCCAGGCGCAGGCCTGGGTACGTTCCTCAAAGTGCACCGCCTCCAGTTCCAGGGCTCCGCGCCGCCAGCGCTTCACCAGTCCCTGGAAAAACTGCTCCGTTTGCTCCCCCGTCATGCTGCTCCCATCGGGCGCCACCCGCACCCAGGCCCGTGCCCCACGGTCCGGCGAGTAGAAGCGATAGCAGACGACACCCTGTTCGTCCTCGCTGACAAGCACCGTATCCCGGTTGAAATCCCGTGCAAACCGCTCCGTCTCCCACCACAGCCTCTCTCCATTGCCGGATGGCAACTCCGTGCTCCAGAGGGTCATCCAGACAGGGTGGTTCCCCACATCATAATAGGTGACCAGATACCCCTGGGGCTCGGGCTCCTTCCAGGCCCATATCCTTGCCCCCGGCGCAATCCGCTTGAAATGATAGCAGGCGACCATGGAAAAGCGGCGCATACTCTTTTCCGCCAAACCGTCATAGACGCCGTGCAGCGACTTCTGACTGGCTACCTCCAGCCGCAGAGCCCTCTCCATCTTTCCTTCCTCCATTCACTCCAGCCCCATCCCGTCCATGGCGTGGCGCATGTGGATGGCCATGGCGTGCTCCGCCCCGGCTCCATCCCGGCGCCGGAAAAATTCCAGCAGCAGGGCATGGTCCCGCAGGGTATCCGCTGCCAGCCGTTCCTGCTGCTCCCCCGCCTCCACCGCCGTGGCCACCGCCTGGTGGATCAGCGGCAGCAGCCGCAGCATGTACTCGTTATGGGTGGCCCGCACAATGGCTGTGTGGAACTCCCGGTCGGCCGCGGTCCGGTCCCGCCCCGCCCGGATACAGTCCTCCACCTCCGCCCCACGGGCCAGGATCTCCTCCAGCTCGGTCTCCGTGGCCCGGCGGCAGGCCAGCCGGGCAGCCTGGGGCTCCACGATGCCCCGCAGCTCAAACAGGTCCCGAAGCTGCCCCTTCACCCGGTCCAGTCGGTCAAAGCCGAACGGGTCCGTCGCCCCCGCCTGTTCCGACACGAAGGTCCCCTTGCCCCGGCGCACCTCCAGCACCCCCTGGGTGGTCAGGGCCCGGAGGGCCTCCCGCAGGGTCGCCCGGCTCACCCCCAGACGCCGGGAGAGCTCCACCTCGTTCGGCAGCTTTTCCCCCGGCGCCATACGCCGCTCCACCGCGATCTGGGTATACAGCCGCTCCGCCGTTCGCTGAGAAAGGCTCTTTTTTTCCATATCCATCACCTCGTCGGTCTTGACATCTTCCCCCCTATCCTATACTATATAGTCAGACAATGCAAGCATAGTCTTACAACTTGTTTCACATACAGAAGGAGGTCATCCCATGCGCAGCGACAACGTGACCCGGGGCGTGGAGCGCGCCCCCAACCGCTCCCTCTTTTACGCCCTGGGCTACACCAAGGAGGAGCTGGAGCGCCCCCTCATCGGCGTGGTCTGCTCCTACAATGAGATCGTCCCCGGCCACATGAATCTGGACAAAATCGCCGAGGCGGTCAAGGCCGGCATCCGGTGTGCCGGAGGCACGCCGGTGGAGTTCCCCGCCATCGCCGTGTGCGACGGCATCGCTATGGGCCACATCGGCATGAAGTATTCCCTGGTCACCCGGGATCTCATCGCTGACTCCACCGAGGCCATGGCCCTGGCCCACCAGTTTGACGGCCTGGTGATGATCCCCAACTGCGACAAAAACGTACCCGGCCTGCTTATGGCCGCCGCCCGGCTGAACATCCCCGCCATCTTCTGTTCCGGCGGGCCCATGCTGGCCGGCCGGCTCCAGGACGGCCGCCGCTCCTGCCTGAGCCACATGTTTGAGGCGGTGGGCGCCTACAAGGCCGGCAAGCTGGACGAGGCGGGGGTGGAGGACTATGAGAACAACGCCTGTCCCACCTGCGGCTCCTGCTCCGGCATGTATACCGCCAACTCCATGAACTGCCTTACCGAGGGCATCGGCATGGCCCTGCGGGGCAACGGCACCATCCCCGCCGTCTACTCCGCCCGGCTGCGGCTGGCCAAGCACACCGGCATGCAGATCATGGAGCTGGTGGAGCGGAACATCCGCCCCCGGGACATCATGACCGAGGCCGCCTTCCACAACGTCGAGACCCTGGATATGGCCCTGGGCTGCTCCACCAACTCCATGCTCCACCTACCGGCCATCGCCCACGAGTGCGGCATCGAGCTGAGCCTGGCGTTCGCCAACGACATCTCCCGCCGCACCCCCAACCTGTGTCACCTGGCCCCCGCCGGCGACACCTTCATGGAGGACCTGGACCGGGCGGGCGGCGTATACGCCGTTATGAAGGAGCTGACCAAGAAGGGACTGCTGGATACCTCCGGTATCACCGCCACCGGCCGGACGGTGGCGGAAAATCTGGAGGGCGTGGAAAATCTGGACCATGACATCATCCGCCCCATCGAGAACCCCTACTCCCCCTATGGCGGCATCGCCGTGCTCAAGGGCTCCCTGGCCCCCGAGGGCTGTGTGGTCAAGCAGTCCGCCGTGGCCGCGGAGATGATGGTCCATACCGGCCCGGCCCGGGTGTTCGACTCCGAGGACGAGGCCATCGCCGCCATCTACGCCGGGAAAATCGTCTCCGGCGATGTGGTGGTCATCCGCTATGAGGGCCCCAAGGGCGGGCCCGGCATGCGGGAGATGCTCAATCCCACCTCGGCCATCGCCGGCATGGGGCTGGACAAGGAGGTGGCCCTCATCACCGACGGCCGCTTCTCCGGGGCCACCCGGGGAGCCTCCATCGGCCACATCTCTCCCGAGGCCGCCCTGGGCGGACCCATCGCCTACGTGGAGGAGGGCGACGCCATCGCCATCGACATCCCCAACTGCAAGATCGAACTGCTGGTGGACGAGACCACGCTGGCCGCCCGCAAGGCCAAGTGGGTCTGTCCGGAGCCCAAAGTCAAGACCGGATACCTGGCCCGGTACGCCAAGCTGGTCACCTCCGCCGCCCGGGGCGCGGTGCTGGAATAGTCGTCTTTTCTCGACCGGATCTGAAATGCCTCCGCTGGGACGAGCCTTTTGGCTCGTCCCAGCGGAGTTTTTGATTGACATATATCGAATATTGATATATGATAACTATACCGATATTCGATATAATTGGGGGAGGTGCGCGCCGTGGCCCGGAAAAAGCTGGACACCCTGACCGAGCCGATGTACTATGTCCTGCTCTCCCTGGTGGAGGAGCGCCACGGCTACGGCGTCATGCAATATGCCTCCCAGCTCACAGGCGGGCGGGTGGCCATCGGGGCGGGGACCCTGTACGCTCTGCTGGACCGCTTTGAGCGGGACGGTCTCATCATCCGCACCCGCCTGGAGGACAACCGGAAGTATTACCGGCTCACGGCGGACGGCCGCAAGGTGCTGGAGGAGGAATTCGACCGGCTCCGCCGCCAGGTGGCGGACGGAGAGTGCGTGCTGAAAGGAGGAAGAATGCCGTGAAGGAGTCCACCTGCTGGAGACTGTTTTCCTATCTTGCAATCGACTATAAGGCCGCCCAGGCCGAGCTGGACCGCATGGCGGCGGAGGGCTGGGCGCTGGAGCGGGTCCATTCCGGCGTTCTGGCCCGGTTCCGGCGGACGGACCGCACCGATCTGCGCTACTTTCTGGACTGGACCGACGCCACGAAGCCGGAGGAGCACGATTACCTCCAGCTCTGCACCGAGGCGGGCTGGGAGCTGGTGGAGACCGTGGGGTATCTGAACATCTATGCCTCCCGGCCCGGAACGGACCCCCTCCCCATTCAGACCGATCCGGCCCTGGAGTACCAGCGCTACCGGAAGAAGGTGCTGCGGCGGATGCTCCTGGCCGATCTCCCCCTCCTGATCCCGCTGCTTCTCATCCTCCTGCTGGCCGTCGTGTCCTGGAAGCGGCTGCCTTCCATTCCCGCACGGCTTCCCCTGATACTCACCCAGAGCAATCTGGCCTCCGCCATTCTGCTGACCTCTCCGCTTCCGCTGTCCCTGCTTCTCCTCCAACTGATCTGGTCGGGGAGACACTTTCGCTGCTGGAAACAGGCGGCAGGGGCCGGCGAGGCGCTCCCGGTCCCCGAGGCCACGGCCGCCCGGCGGCGGGGGCGGCTGTCTCTGGTGTCCGCCGTCTACAGCACGCTCCTCCTCCCCCTCCTGACGGCGGACGTCCTCCTCAACGATACCAATATCTACGCCTTTGCCGGTATGCTGCTGGGCGGTATCTGCCTGATGGTCCGGCATCCGGATGACAAACGCATCCTCCAGCGATCGCTTCTCTGGTGCGGCCTGGCGCTGTTTTTGATCCTCTGCGGCTGGGCCCACGGCCCTCTGCGGGACGCCTTTCCCGGCCGTATTCCGCCCCCTCCCGTGCTGGAGGGCGGAGAGCCTGAGGTAATGCATGGAGATCAGCCGACTCGCTCGGACACCTTTCTGGGCAGCCGGGCCGAGTGGAGTGAGTCGTTTCTCATTCGAACCAGGGGCTCCACCCGCTATTACACTTCCGTCTATTTTACCGTTCACACCTGGGTCTCTCCCTTTCTGGCCGACCGGGACAGGACGTCAGAGCGGGCAGAGGGCGTCCCGGTGGAGGGCTGCGAGGCCGTCTGGCGGGTGAGCTCCCACTCCGACCGCTGGCACACATATCTATGCCGACGCGGAAACACCTGGCTCACCTTGGAATTCACCGATGACTTTACGTCCGACCCTCTCCCCGCCGCGCTGGCCTGGCTGGAGGGCTGGACCGATGAAACGACATAGATAAGGAGGGCTGACCATGGGCGGCGCCTGGGGCTTTTTCCCCTATGAGGCCATGGACTACAAGGCGGCCCAAGCCTGTCTGGACCGCCGGGCGGCGGCGGGCTGGGTGCTAAAAAAGGTACATCTGAACGTTCTGGCCCGGTTCGAGCCTTGCGAGGGCCGCAGCCACTTTGTGGACCTGGACCTCCGCCGGACGCTGGACGAGACCGACCCGGACTACCTCCAGCTCTGCGCCGACGCGGGTTGGGAAAAGGTGCAGTCCCTGCGGGGAATGCTGCTGTTCCGCTCCCGGCCGGGGACCCATCCCGCCCCCATCCAGAGCGATCCGGGGATGGAATGGGAGCGGTTCTGGAAACAATACGTGCTGAAAAACCTGCTGGTCTCGGGGGGCGTGCTGCTGGCGGCCGTGCTGTGGCTGGTTCTCCTCGCCGCCGCCCTGCCCAGCAGCGGCTCCGCCCTGGCCCCGGGCGTGGCCTCCAACGGGTCGCTGCTGTATGGGCTGATGCTGGTGCTGATGGTCCTCCAGCTCCTGTGGCGCGGGGCGGCCACCCTGGCCTACTTTCGGGCCTGCCGCAAAACCGGCGGCCTGGCGGTCCCCGGACGGGGCGCCGCGCTTCGGGGCGGACTGGCGCTGGCGGTCAGCGTCCTGCTGATCTGCGCCGGGGGGCTCTGCATTGCCGAGAGTCTGGGCCTGAATCAGACCGTGGATCTGGCCTGGACCAGCTTCTATCCGGAGTACACCGCCACGGTGGAGGCCTGCCGGACCTATCCGGTGGTGATGGGAGAGGACCTGGGGCTGGACAGCATCGGGTCCGACAGCCGCTATCTGGACGGCCGCCGCTCCGTGCTGGCGGACTACCTGGACTACAGCGAAATCGTAGACGGCCCGGCGGGCAGCGCCCACATCCTGACCATGGAGCGCTATGACTGTGTCTTTTCCTGGCTGGCCCGCTGGACGGCGGAGGTCCGCGTGAAGGAGACCGCCCGGGGAGCCTTCCTCTGGGGCAGCCTCCAGTGGACCGAGGCCCCGGAGCTGGGGTTTGACCAGTGCTGGACTGCCGGGGACGGCGCCTATCTGCTGCTGCGGCAGGGCCGGGTGACCGCCTTGGTGGGCTGCACCGGGCTGGACTTGACTTCCCCGGAGATTCTGGATATGCTATGGATAAGACTGAAGCTGGAGGGAACCTGAATGGCTTGTGTTCTTTTTGTCAACGCCTGTGTGCGGGGGGAAAAGTCCCGTACACAACAGCTAGCCCGACGCTTTTTGGAGGTCTATGCCGCCAAACACCCGGGGGATATGATTACCGAACGCAATTTATGCCGGGAGCGATTACAGCCCCAGTATCCCGAGGTCCTGGCGGAGCGTGACGCGCTTTGGAACGCCGGGCGGCTGGACCAGCCCATGTTTGACGCGGCCCGCCAGTTCGCCGCGGCGGACAAGATCGTGGTAGCCGCCCCCTTCTGGGACCTGAGCTACCCCGCCGTTCTGAAGATTTATTTGGAGCGCATCTCGGTCACCGACATTACCTTCGGCTATGACGACCGGGGCGCCATGGTGGGGCTGTGCAGGGCGGATAAGCTGCTGTATGTCACCACCCGGGGCGGGAACTTCTCCCTGCCGGAGACGGCGTGGATGGAGTCGGGGGCCCGGCACATCCAGGCTCTGTGCGCCATGTACGGCATCCCGGACTTCCGGCTCCTGTGCGCCGAGGGACTGGACGACGTACGCAACGACAAGGAGGCTCTTCTGACCGCCGCCCTGGAGCGGGCGGCCGCGCTGGCGGAGGACTTCTGATGCGAAAGCGGATCTTGCTCCTCACCACCGGGGGGACCATCGCCTCCACCCCCACTGCGGAGGGGCTGGCCCCCGGCATGGACGGCCAGGACCTGGCCCGCCGCCTCCCCTTCCTCACCGACCGCTATACCGTCACCGTCCGGGACATCCTCCATCTGGACTCCTCCAACATCCAGCCGGAGGAATGGCAGGTCATCGCCCGGCATGTGTTTGAATCCAAAGCGGACTATGACGGCATCATAATCACACACGGGACGGACACGATGGCCTATACCGCCTCGGTGCTGTCCTTCATGCTACAGGACATTCGCATCCCGGTGGTCCTCACCGGGGCCCAGCTCCCCATCGACCACCCCCTCACCGACGCGCTGGAGAACCTGCGGCTGGCCTTTGCCATGGCGGCCACCGGCCAGGCGGGAGTCTTTCTGGCCTTCGACCGACGGGTGCTGCTGGGCTGTCGGGCGGTCAAGACCCGGACCAAGGACTTCAACGCCTTTGAGAGCGTCAACTGGCCCCCGGTGGGGATGGTGGACGCGGAGGGGCTCCACCTGGACGCCGCCGCCCTGCCGCCGGAGCCCACCGCGCCCTGCGCGCTGCGGGATTCCCTGTGCAAGGACGTGTTTCTCATCAAGCTGACCCCGGGGCTCAACCCCGAGATCTTCGACATGCTCCTCCAGATGCACTACCGGGGCGTGGTCATTGAGGCCTTTGGGGCGGGCGGGCTCCACTTCATCCGCCGGGACCTGATCGCCAAGCTCCACAAGGCTGCTCAGGCAGGGATGACGGTGGTGGTGTGCTCGCAGTGCCTGTACGAGAGCAGCGACTTCACCCTCTATCAGGCGGGACAGAAGGCCCTGGCCCAGGGGGTCATCCAGGGCTACGACATGACCACTGAGGCCGCCGTCACCAAGCTCATGTGGGTGCTGGGCCAGACGGGGGAGCAGGAGGCCATCCGCGCATATTTCTCCCGCAGCCTGGCGGGTGAGCTGGCTGAAAGGCCCGAATAAGACGCGAAGGGGCGGATTCAATCCGCCCCTTCGCGTTCTTCCCTCAAATTCTCCAGCGCTACGCGCGTGGCCTCGATGACGAAGGCTGAGAAGGTCACCTCCGTGCCGCGGATCGCCTGCTCTACCTGCTCGATCACCTCATTGGGAAACCGGATGGATTTTGATGTGCTCTGTGGAACCGCCGGCAGCTTAAACTTTTTCATTTCATCACCATGTATTACATTTTGTCATTTACAACGTAATGCAATCCATGGTATAAATAAGCAAGACATTTTGTATTGCGGATGTGATGTTATGAAGTGGCTCCGAATCGTTCTGGCTGAACGGTTGCGCAAGGGAACGCTCACCATTGAAATTCCCGGGCTGGACATGCAGGAGCTTCTTTTCTAGCGCACAGAAAAAGGGCGCTGCAGCCGGTGCAGCGCCCTTTTTACATCTCTCTCCGGCCCTCCAGGGCCCGCATGAGGGTGGCGTCGTCGGCGTATTCCAGGTGGCCCCCCACCGGCACGCCGTAAGCCAGCCGGGTCACCCGCACCCCAAAGGGCTTCAACAGGCGGGACAGATACATGGCGGTGGCCTCCCCCTCCGTATCCGGGTTGGTGGCCATGATGACCTCCCGCACCTCTCCGCCGGACACCCGCTCCATCAGTTCCTTGATGTGCAGGTCGTCGGGCCCCACATGGTTCATGGGGGAGATGACCCCGTGGAGCACATGGTAGCGCCCGCCATACTCCCGGGCCCGCTCCAGAGCCACCACGTCCTTGGGATCGGCCACCACGCACACCACCCCGCCGTCCCGTTTCTCGTTCCGGCAGATGGCGCAGGGCCCCTCCCCCTCGGTCAGGTTCTGGCACACGGGACACAGGGAGATGGACCGTTTCGCCGCCACGATGGCGTCGGCGAAGGCCCGGGCATCCTCCTCCGGCTGGGACAGCACGAAAAAGGCCAGCCGCTGGGCGCTTTTGTGTCCAATGCCGGGCAGGCGGGCAAACTGCTCGGTGAGCCGCTCCAGGGCAGGCGGAAAATACTGCATCAGGGATTTCCTCCAAACGTCGTGGGATTTTTACCCTCTCAGGGCGGCGATAGCGGCGGCAGGGTCATCTGCGCCGTATATGGCGGAGCCCGCCACCAGCACGTTGGCGCCGGCGTCGATGACCTGCCGTGCAGTCTGGGCGTTGATGCCGCCGTCCACCTCCAGGTCGCAGCCGGGCCGATACTGCTCGATGTAACGCCGAACAGCCGCAATCTTGGGGAGCTGGTCAGCCATAAACTTCTGCCCGCCGAAGCCGGGCTCCACCGTCATCACCAGCACCAGATCCACTCCCAGCTCCAGATAGGGCAGCACCGCCTCGGCGGCGGTGATGGGCCGCAGGGCCACCGCCTTTTTTACCACGCACTGGTCCATCGCATGGAGGGCCTCCTTAAGAAAAGGAGGCATGTCGGCCTCCAGGTGGACCGAGAGCAGGTCAGCCCCCGCCCTGGCGAAGGCCTCCACATACCGGCCCGGCTTCTCCACCATCAGGTGGACGTCCAGGAACAGGTCGGTGTGCTTGCGGATGGACTCCACCACCGGCACGCCGATGGTGATGTTGGGCACGAACATGCCGTCCATCACGTCCACGTGGAGCCAGTCGGCGGAGGACACCCGCCGGATATCCCGCTCCAGGTTGCAGAAATCCGCGGATAAAATGGAGGGAGCAATTTTAAGCATCTTTTCATCTCTCCTTAAGGTCATCCTCACGGAATTGCCGTATGATACCAGGTAAGGGTCCGCGGCCGGTCCGCCGCCGGGCACCCCCGGCTCCCCCGCGGCATAGGATACAGCAAGCGGCGGGGCCGCGGCAAAAGAGGAGGCGCGCCTCTCCGGCGCCGCGGCATGGCCACGGTCGGCCTGCGGTCTCCCCCTTGGACACCCGGTTCTCCCGAATCCTGCCGGTATCCGGCGTTCGGACGGTCCCGCCGCTTTTCAGATAGCTGTCCCCTGGGCTCGCCCGGGGGACAGCAGCAGGTCCGGAATGGGACAGGCCCGGTCAGTCATACAGGTTGCCGGGCATGACCTCTTTGGCGTCATAGCCCGCATTTTGGAGGGCGTCCATGATCTCGGCCTTGTGGCTCATGCCGAAGGCCTCCAGAGTAACCCGGAGCTCCACGCCCGCCTGCCGGTTGATGTTGACGAATTGGTTGTGCTCCAGCTTGATGATGTTACCGTTGAGGCCCGCCACCAGCTCGGCCACCCGGACCAGCTCACCGGGCCGGTCGGGGAGCTGCACCGAGAAGGTGAACACCCTCCCCCGGCGGACCAGGCCGTGCTGCACCAGCGAGGCCACGGTGATGACGTCCATGTTGCCCCCCGAGAGGATGGGCACCACGTTTTTCCCCTTGCAGCCCAAATGCTTCAGGGCGGCGATGGTCAGCAGCCCGGCATTCTCCACGATCATCTTGTGCTTTTCCATCATATCCAGGAAGGCGTCCACCAACTCCCCGTCGTCCAAGGTGAGGATGCCGTCCAGATTCTGCTGGATGTAGGGGAAGATCTTGTCCCCGGGCGTCTTGACCGCCACGCCGTCGGCGATGGTGTCCACGCCGGGCAGCGTGACGATGTGGCCCGCCTCCAGGCTGGCGCTTATGGAGGCAGCCCCGGTGGGCTCCACCCCGATGACCTTTACGTTGGGGTTGAGCAGCTTGGCCAGGGTGGACACGCCGGCGGCCAGTCCGCCGCCGCCGACGGGCACCAGGATGATGTCTACGTCGGGCAGGTCGGAGAAGATCTCATAGGCGATGGTGCCCTGGCCGGTGGCCAGCACCGGGTCGTTGAAGGGGTGGACATAGGTGTAGCCCTCCGTCTCGGAGAGCTGGGCGGCCAGCTCGGCGGCGTCGTCGAAGGTGGCCCCCCGGAGCACCACGTTGGCCCCGTAGTCCTTGGTGTTGTTCACCTTCACCAGCGGAGTGGTGGTGGGCATCACCACCGTGGCGCTCACCCCGGCGTGCTGGGCGGCGTAGGCCACTCCCTGGGCGTGGTTTCCGGCGGAGGCGGTGACCAGCCCCCGGTCCTTCTCCTCCTGGGTGAGGGTGCTGATCTTGTAGTAGGCTCCCCGGATCTTATAGGCTCCCGTAACCTGCAGGTTCTCCGGCTTGATGTATACGTGATTCTCTGTCGTCTTGGAAAAAGCGGTGGAGTGGACCAGCGGTGTGGGCCGGATCACGCCGGACAGGACACTGCGGGCCGCCTTGAAATCTTCTAACTGCATCATGGACAACGTCTCCCTTACTCTCTGGCCAAAGCTTCGATATTCCTTATATCATAATGATTTTTCCCTCCCGTGTCAATGGTGTGGGATTGACACCACCCCACAGGAAGGGTACAATATTTTTGTATTTTATTTGAGGAGGCAGTTATGGCGCACATCGTAAAAAAGTCCCCCTGGCCGGTCTATGCCGTGGGGCTGGTCTGGCTGGTCTTCGGACTGTTCCTGCCCCTGTATAAGCTCATCCACTTCCTTGCGGCCGCCGGACTGTCCATCGCCGCTTATCTGGTGGTTCAAAAGCTCTGCCCGGACAAAACCTTCACCGTCCCGGACCCCGAGCCGGAGCGCGAGCCCGCCACGACCGGCAGCCCCGAGCTGGACGAACTGATCCGGCAGCGGGACCTGGCCCTGTCCGAGATGCATCGGCTCAACGACAGCATCGAGGACCCCAAGATCTCGGCCCAGATCGACCACATGGAGGCCGTCACCGCCAAAATCATTGCCCACGTGGTGGAGCACCCCCGGAAGCTGCCCCAGATCCGCAAGTTTCTGAACTACTACCTGCCCACCACGCTGAAGCTCCTCAACGCCTATGACCGCATGGACGCTGCAGGAATCTCAGGCGCCAATATCGACGGCACCATGGGCAAAATTGAGACTATGATGGACACCGTCGCCACCGCCTTCGACCGGCAGTTGGACGCGCTTTTCGGCGACGAGGCCCTGGACATCTCCACCGACATCACCGTAATGGAAAACATGCTGGCCCGGGAGGGGCTGGCGGGAGAATCGCTCCGCGCGGAGCAGCAATAAATCGAAACGACGATATGAGAAAGGATGCGCCGACATGACTGACAATACCGACTTCACCCCCGAGCTGACCCTCACCCCCGACACCGCCGCCGCTGCTCAGGCTCCCCAGGCCCCCAACCTGACCCTGGAGCCCACCCTCACCGCCGAGGACGCTGCCGCCGCCCAGAAGGCTCGGGACGAGCACGCCGTCAAGCTGGACGAGAGCCAGCTCACCGACGCCGAGCGGAAGATGGTCAACGACTTCTCCGAGAAGATCGACATCACTGACTCCAACATGGTCCTTCAGTACGGCGCCGCCGCCCAGAAGAACATCGCCTCCTTCTCGGAAAACACCCTCAATTCGGTGCGGACCAAGGATCTGGGCGAGGTGGGCGACGCTTTGGCCGGCCTGGTGGGTGAGCTGCAGAACTTTGGTCAGGAGGAGAAGAAGGGGGTCTTCGGCTTCTTCCAGAAGAAGAAAAACGACCTCAACGCCATGAAGGCCCAGTACGCCAAGGCCGAGACCAACGTAAACAAGATCGTGGAGGTGCTGGAGAATCACCAGGTCACCCTGATGAAGGACGTGGCCATGCTGGACCAGATGTATGAGCTCAACACCAAGTACTACAAAGAGCTGACCATGTATATCCTGGCCGGCAAGAAGAAGCTGGAAAAGACCCGCTCGGTGGAGCTGGAGGAGCTGCGCCGGAAGGCCGCCGCCAGCGGCAGCCAGGAGGACGCCCAGGCCTATAACGATCTGGCCAATCTGTGCTCCCGGTTTGAAAAGAAGCTCCACGACCTGGAGCTGACCCGGATGATCTCCATCCAGATGGGCCCCCAGACCCGGCTCATCCAGAACAACGACGCTTTGATGCTGGAGAAGATCCAGTCCTCTCTGGTGAATACCATCCCCCTGTGGAAGAGCCAGATGGTCCTCTCCCTGGGTCTGGAGCACTCTCGGCAGGCCACCGCTGCCCAGAGCGCCGTCACCAACATGACCAACGAGCTGCTGCAGAAGAACGCCGACATGCTGAAGATGGGCACCATCGAGACCGCTAAGGAGGCCGAGCGCAGCGTGGTGGACATCCAGACCCTGCAGCACACCAATCAGCAGCTCATCTCCACCCTGGACGAGGTCATGAAGATCCAGCAGGAGGGCGCCCAGAAGCGCAGGGAGGCCGAGCTGGAGCTGGGCCGCATCGAGGGTGAGCTCAAGCAGAAGCTCCTGGAGCTGAGGGGGTAAGCCATGGCCTTTCTGAAGTCCCGCCGGGGGGCCGTGGTGGTGACGGTGCTGGTCATCCTGTTCAGCGTCGTCTTCGGCGCCCACCGCTCCCTGACCAGTCTGCGCAGCGACGCCCTGGAGGTCTTTGAAACCGGGGCCTACGGCGACGGACATTCCGTCAAAGGGGACCTGGAGGCCCGCCGGGCCACCTGCGCCAACCTCTACACCGTAGCCAGCCGCTACCTCCCCGCCGACAACGCCAACCTCACCGACCTGAAGTCCAATCTGGACGCCCTGTCCGCCGACGTCACCGACCCCTTCGCCCAGGCCGATCTGGCCGTGGTGGCCGAGCTGGTCCTGAACACTCTGGCGGACGAGGCGCTCTCCGAGCAGGACGCCAAATATGTCTCCGGCTTCACCGCCGAGCTCCAGTCCCGGACCCTGAGCATCGCCAAGGACCCCTACAACGCCCAGGCTCTGGACTTTAACAACCACGTTTTGGGGACCTTCCCGGCCAACCTGCTGCGGCACGTGGCCTTCGTATCCCCCCTGCCTACCTACCGATGAAAGGAGCTGCCCTTGAAAAACCATAGAAACATCCTGCCCCGTCTGGCGGCGGCCCTTCTGTGCGGTCTTTTGCTTCTCTCCCCCGCCGCCTTGGCGGTGGTGGAGCCCACCTCCGTGTTTTATGTGGCCGACTATGCCGATGTCCTCTCCAGCGACACTGAGAACTACATCGTCCAGCAGAACGAGGCCCTGTGGGAGGCCACTGGCGCCCAGCTAGTGGTGGTGACGGTGGATTTTCTGGACGGCATGTACTCTGATGAATACGCCGCCGAGATCTTTCATTCCTGGGGCATCGGAGATGCCGACGCCAACAACGGCTTCCTGCTCCTGCTCTCCCCCGGGGAGGGCAAGGGCTGGGCTATGGTGGGCCGCGGGCTGGAGGACAGCCTCACCGCCTCCAAGCTGGACGGATGGCTCAACGACTATTTCTGGGATGATTTCGACGCGGGAAACTACGACGCCGCCGTCATCGCCCTGTTCGATCAGGTGCACGCCTGGTATGAAACCTATTACGCCGCCGATCTGAGCGGAGGCACCACCTCCGGCGGGACGGCCGCAGCCCCCAACGGCGGGCAAAGCTCCGTCCCCGCCCCCGGTTATGACGCCGCCTACAGCCGCGGCGGCGGATTCTTTGGGCTGGGCTCGGTCTTCTTCCTGCTGGTCGTCATCCTGTTTATCGCCATGATCCTGGACAGTATGCGCTACAGCCGCTACCGGCGGCGCTATCTGCTGCCCGGGATGCCCCCTCCCCCCTATGTTTACCGGCCCCTTTTCTGGGGCCGGCCCCACCGCCACCGTCCGCCCCCTCCCCCCCGTCCCCCCAGGGGGCCGGGCGGGCCCGGC